>CAZHBL010000061.1:0-15492 GCA_964530105.1 uncultured Pirellulales bacterium
GGGAAAAATTTTAAATAATCGTGATTCCACCCCCTAACTGCGAAAGTTGGGTTAATACGCATACGACGTATGATCAGAAGAACGCTGCTATAGCGATGGATGAGGCCGGGAATTTTATCGTGGTCTGGAGCAGCTATCTGCAGGATGGCAGCTCGAACAGCGTTTTTGCCCGGCTTTTCGACCCTAATTGCGGCCAACTCGGCGAGGAATTCCAGATAAACACTACCTCCTCCGGCAATCAGGCGGAACCGGCCGTGGCAATGGACGCAGCGGCCGGTTTTGTCGTCGTATGGCAGGGACCGGGCTTTACCGAGGAGGACCGGGATGATATCTTCGCCCGGCGGGTCGACCCGAACGGCTCGGCTGCCGGCGAAGAGTTCCTCGTCAACAGCTATACAAACGACCAGCAACTCTTGCCCAGCGTGGCAATGAATGATGACGGCACGTTTATTATCGTTTGGGAGAGCTGCAATACCGCCGTGGAGGGCGAAAAAGCAATATACGGCCGGTTGTATGATAGCAACGGGGTAGAATTCGGGGCCGAATTTCCCGTTAACGCCGAACCGTCAGTCTGCCGCTATCCGGATGTGGCGGCAGATGCCAATGGAAACTTCGCCGTGGTCTGGATGGAGGATAAGAGCAGTAATTCGATAATGGGCAGATTGTTTGATCCGAACGGCGAGCCCCGAACGGATGCTTTCGATGTAAGCACAATCGGCTTTAGCTCGGTCACAAGGCCGTCAATTGCGATGAATGACGCCGGCCGCTTTGTGGTGAGCTGGGACGGCGATCCGAATCTCGCCGGGATGGACGATATTCACGCCCGGCTGTACGACGCCAACGGCACGCCTTTGGGCGAGCAGTTCCTCGTCAATACGACCACAACATGCGCCCAGCAATATCCCCAGGCGGCGATGAACGGCGAGGGTGAGTTTGTCATCGTCTGGGATAGCAGGATCGATCCTAACGATGACAATCAAAGAGACATATTCGGCCAGCGATTCGGCAGCTCCGGCGAGCCTGCCGGCGACGAATTCCAGGTAAACACTTTCGAGTTGAACGACCAGAGGTATCCCGCCGTCGCAATAAACGAAGCCGGCCGGTTCGTCACTGTCTGGCAAAGCCAAACACAGGACGGCTCACGCTATGGCATTTTCGCCCGCCCCGGCCCAATAATCGGCTCGGCCGATTTCAACGATGACGGACTCGTCGATTTCCACGATTACAACATACTTGCCGGCGAATGGCTGCGGGACGGAAATCCCCTGACAGCGGATTTAATCGACGACAATAAAATCGACGAGCTGGACCTGGCCGAATTCTGCCGCCAGTGGCTGATTAGTACTGATGATTAGTCAATAAATATTGAATTTCACACGCCTTCCGACTATATTATACTATTTACTATTGCCGCGACTCGGTAAGAATGAATGAATTGATAATAACGGAATTATCGAAAGGCAAGGAAAGATGAAGAGGATATTGACAGCCCTGTTTGTTTTATCGTTCGTTGTTAATTCGCCGGCTTCCGAAAGCGCTTTCACCAAATGTGTTTATCGTCAAGGCGATAAGCTCATGGATGAGAACGGCGAGCTTCGATTCGTCAGTTTCAACATCCCCAACCTGCACTATATCGAAGACAACATGCCCTTTACAGAGATGAATCCGTGGAGGCTGCCGAACGAGTTCGAGATTGCCGATGCGCTCGAAGCAGTCAGGCAAATGGGCGGCCAGGTCGTACGCTCCTATGCCCTGTCCGTTCGGGTCTCCGGCGAAGATGAGAACATACCCCGGCACATAATCGGGCCGGGACAGTTTGATGAAAAGGCCTTCGAGTCGCTGGACATGGTTCTGGCCGTCGCCAATCGCAAAGGCATACGGGTAATCATTCCTTTTATCGATAACTGGAAATGGTGGGGTGGAGTTGGAGCGGCGGCTGCATTTAGAGGCAAGCAGCCGCAGGACTTCTGGACCGATCCGGAACTGTTCGAGGATTATAAAAAAATAGTCAGCTTCGTAATGAACCGGACGAATTCCGTAACAGGTGTCAAATATCGCGATGACAAAGCAGTTCTCGCCTGGGAGACAGGAAACGAGCTTGTATGTCCGCACGAATGGACGACAAAAGCCGCCGCTTATATGAAGAGCCTTGATAATAATCATCTTGTTCTCGACGGTTTTCACACAACCAACTTGCGGGACGAGTCTATTCAGGATGATAACATCGATATTGTAACCACGCACCACTATTTGAAGAATCCCAAAGAGACCGTCGGCCAGATTAAGAGCAATATGGCAAAGGCCCGCGGCAAAAAGCCGTACTTTGTCGGCGAATTCGGTTTCATACCAACCGACGCCGTGGAGACGGTGCTTCAAACGGTAATAGAAGAAAACGTAAGCGGCGCCCTGATCTGGTCGCTGCGTTACCGCAGCCGGGACGGCGGCTTCTACTGGCACAGTGAGCCCTACGGCGGCGATTTATTCAAGTCCTATCACTGGCCCGGCTTCGCCTCCAACGCCGCGTTCGATGAGACCGGCCTGCTCAGGCTCATGCGTCAAAAAGCCTTTGAAATTAGAGGTATTCCCGCTCCGGCGATTGAAAAACCCGCCCCGCCGGTCCTGCTTGATATCGAAGATGTCGCCGCGATTTCATGGCAGGGAAGCGCCGGCGCCCAGAGCTACATCGTCGAAAGGGCGCAGAGCAAAGACGGCCCGTGGCTGGCTGCGAAATGCAACATATCCGACGCCGCACTTCAATACCGGCCTTTGTTTAACGATACTTCTGTTGAGATCGGAAAGAGTTATTATTACCGTGTCATTGCTCTAAACTCGGCCGGCATTTCAAAACCATCCAACGCCGTCGGGCCTGTTTTGGTCTCTTATAACACTCTTGTGGATGAAATGCAGGACATGCAGCTCATTCACGAGCACAGCGGCAATCTATCGCTGGAAGTCAAACAGGCGCGCAATTTCAAGGAGGATGCACACAGGCTAAAGGGCAAATCGGGAGACTACCTTGTATATGAAGTTGAGCCGCCGATTAATTCATGGAAGGTCTATTCATTCTTTCCTGAAGAGATTACGGATTTCAAGTTCTCCATCTCGGCGGATGGCCGGAACTTCAAGCAGGTCAAATTCGAACGAAAGGATTACTTCGTCGGTAAAGGCGAGTATGACTACTATAAGCCGGTTCTCTACAACGGAACCGGCTCCGGCCAAGAAACGAAATACCTGAAAATCGAGTACACCTCAGAAGCACAAATCTCTTGTATTGAATTAAAATATGCCAGATAAAACAGCCGGGTGCAACAAAACATTTCGAGGTTAATGACCGGAATCATTATCAAGTACGTAGTCCTTTTGATTAATCAAAAGGACTACGAGCATTATCTTTCAGAACGTGTGTGAGAAGTCTTCTTGCCGTGGCATGGGCATATTGCCCATGTAGCGAAGAGTCATCGCGGCCCTTATAGCAGTCTTTTTCCACGGGCGAGACGCCCGTGAAACACACGGACAGGATGCCCGTGCCACTTCTCACACACGTTCTCAGTGATCGATAGTTTATCAGTTTGAATTATTGTGTTTTGGTTTCAGCTATAGACTCAGAATAATCGTCGAATTCCTGAACGGGCCAGAAGACCTGGTCGCCGCCCTGTTTGCCCTCACCCCATTTGCTCGGCGTGCCGCCATCGTCATCGAAGTCGGCACCAAAGCTGTATAATATGAAGTCACCATTGGTGCGTCGATAGATAAGCGGACCATTATAAAAAACGTCTTCGGGGACTGCTTTTAGATAGCCTGCGCTCACAAGCTCCAAAAGAGTATCAGGTAACTGCCCGGTATCTGCTTCATATCGAAGAATAGCGAGAATTCCTATTGTCGCGTCTCGGTCGACTGGAGCCCTCCCTGCTATGCAGATTAATCGATCAATTCTAGGTGAATACAAGTCAATCAAGGGATTTTGCCTTTGGATTGTCTCAATGATCATTCGCATGAATGAGATGCCTCTGTATTGCCATGGTGGCTGTGAGCAGACTTTCTCACAGAGTCTATAATACCTTTCCACTTGTTCTGTTGTTCTGCGTCTTTGAAGCTTTCTCCATCTATTAGCATCGGACTTAGTCTCGATAGACAGAAAGGGAATTCCAGTTTCGCACTCGCCCCCGGGTAAGCTTCGTTGTTTCAAGAAGGATCGTGGTATGTACCCGTCACCCTGTCCGTCATCTGTAAATATGCACTGGATTACGTCTTTGGCAAGGAGCATCTCCGCTGTGAAGTCGAATCCGAAAATATCGTCCTCGGCAAATTCTTCGTAACGCCTCTGGAGATTGCTCAACAGCGGGCCATTGATTTTTTCATGCGCCAATATCATGCGCGTTGTCCGAAGTGCCAAGCTTCGACCAGTATATCCTGCAAGAGGACAAATAATATCTTTGTTTGCCGCCAGGTGCCGTCCCAGTCTGTAGCATGTCTCTATGTCGTCGAGCCCTTCGTTGTGCCGGCCTTCAGTCGTTCTCAGCGTTGCCCGCATACACAATGCGAAGACAAAGTATCTCATCTTGTCGAGGTCTTTCATTAATACTGGCATGCGCTCATTCTGACGTTCATACTCGACCCAATAGCAACTCTTTCGTGTTCCTTTCTCGATAAGATCCAGAGCCTCTTTGTTGGATTCTACCCAGGCCTCGGCCTTAGTTCGTTCTTCCCGGCTCCATTTAGAAGGGTATCGTTTACGAACTTCCTTTAGTTCTGCGGGAAATTCCACAACTAATTGTCCCGCCTTGACGTAATCCTCGCGCGCATCATCGTTCGGATCGTAGCCGGTCGGCTTCGAGAGTTCGATGAATTCGGCTACATAGTCAGTTGTTGCCCATACTCTTGTGCAGTCCAGCCAATCCGGCCATCGGGCAGCACACCAGAGAGAATTGACAGCGATGTGAGCCAGAATGATAGGGAGAAGTGTTCTGCGCCGCCAGCGCCATGCTCCCATGGCGAGGCCAAAGACGAACACCTGAAGAAATCCCCCCAGGGGTAGAAAATGGTACAAAGTAAAGGGAACAGCCTGAACTAAGCAGGCCGCAAGCCCACCAAAGATGCGATCAAGAGCCCTCTGTATGTATCCTCGCCAAAAGAGTTCCTCAAGAACAGGGCCCAATACGGCACTGAGTATTGTCAGGATTATGTAAAAGGCTAATCCTTTTTGGTCTGCCCAGAAGTATAAGTCTGGCCTTGCCGTCATTCCCAATTTGTGCAACAGCACGCCCAATAATGGATAGACTACTGTAATAATGAGAATGAATAAAATAGATAGTACTACCTCCGAACGCGTCCAGCGATACCAAACCACATCCAGGTCCCCTACTATTCGAGTCCGTACAATAAGAACGATAACAATCAAGGTGACGGCCGACCATACCCCCGGTAAAACCAGATGAGTAAGCAGAGTGTTCTTACTAATTCCGTCCTCATCGTAAAGCATTATCCGAGCGATAAGAATAGGCGATGCAACAGCAGCGATGGACAGGAGGATGACTGTCAGCATAAGCAGCTTGCTTTGATGCCGGATTTCTATATTTTCGATAGCTATAGTCTCATTAGACACTGTAAAAGCTCCGCGCTTGAACTAAGTGCTTTCCGGAATCCAAAATTTAATTATACAACTTGCCCTAAGATTGAGCGACCATTATCTGTAAAGAAACACTCAGTCGTTCAGTCTTTCGGGCTCTCTTAGGAACCACTGTATGTTGCCGCAGTTTGTACAGGCGAGGATTGTTGCTGATCTGTTCGCCCAATCGAGGTTGAGGAATGTCATTCCCGCCGTATTAAGCTGAGCCGTTCCTTTTTCGAATTCGTCCCTGCTGCAATGGGGACAGAGCAGCTTCTTTCCTGCCGAGGAGTATTGACCAGGCGCAAATGACCGGCGAGTAGCTCGCGAACCTCTCTTGACAGCCGACCAAAAACTTCCCATTTTCTCATCTCCTAATACTCTTAAGTACATAGTCCTTTTGATTAATCAAAAGGACTACGAGCATTATCTTTCACGAATGGACAGATTATTCGTTCGAAAAGCTCGTGTCCAAATATATAGACGTACGGATGGGTGAGATTATTCAATCGGATATGAGATTTTTCTATTCGGGTTTTTTTGTGTAGGAAATGATCGATAAGACTGCTCCCTGCGGGTCCTGAAACACGCAGAACCGGGCGTCGGGAGAATCGCTGGGAGGGACTAATACCTTGCCGCCATGCTGCTGGACCCTGGCTGCTGCGGCGTCAACGTCATCAACGGTGACGTAGGTTCCCCAGTGAGGTGGAGTTCCTGACGGGACCTGGGGCGGCATTTTCATAATACCGCCGACCGGCCGGCCATCGGCTTTCAGAATGGTATAGTTACCGGCACCTTCTCCCATGGGCTGATCGTCCATCGTCCAGCCTAAAAGCTCCGCGTAGAATTTCTTTGCACTATCAACATCATAAGTCAGCAGCTCGCACCAACTGAAATCGCCGTGAGTTTCAAATCTATCTGCCATAATTAATTCCTTTAGAAAGCTAATCCATTCTTTTTGAGACTTGATCGAGAATAAGCTGTTTTGCATTTTCAAGAGGTCCGGGCAGGAAGGTTCCGGCGGCCATTGTGTGGCCTCCGCCGCCGAATTTGGTGGCTATTTCGCTGACGTCAAGGGGGCCCCTGCTTCTCAGCGAGCACCGGATTCGGCCGTCCTTGAGTTCGATGAACAACGCAGAGGCTTCGATCGAGCCGATGCGGTGGCATTCGTTGATGAGGTTCTCCGTGTCATTGTATTCGGCGCCGGTTTGCTCGAAATCCTGCCGTGTTATCTGCATTACGGCGTATCGGTCGTCCAGATGCAGCTCGAGCTTGTCGAGCATCCCGGCCATCAGCTTGAAACGCGGATATGAGAAGTTCAGATACAAATGGTCGTAGATTTGCGTCGGTTTTACGCCGGCGTCAATCAGCTCGGCACATGCACGATAGACCCTGCTGTTTGTATTGCGGAACTGAAACCAGCCAGTATCGGTCGCCAGTGCGACGAACAGCGATTCGGCAATTTTCCCGGTGACGGGCCAGCCTGCGTATTTAAGCAAATCAAGCACAATCAGGCCCGTCGCGGCGGCGTCGGAATCGATTAGCTCCACGTCTCCGAGGCCGTCCGAGGTTTCGTGATGGTCAAGGACCAGGACCGGAGCATCGTTCTGCTTGAGGTAATCGTTGAATTTCGCTAATTGGCTGTGGCTGTTGGTATCAACGATGAGGACCAGGTCGAATTGGCCGAACCGCCCTGCCGTCAGCGCATCAAGCTGAATATCTTCATCGAGCACGGCGGGTTTTTGGGTGAATAAAAATTCATACCACTGCGGCACCGGCGAAAGCAGCAACGGCGTGACATTCCTGCCGAGCGCCCCCAGCGCTTCACACATCGCAGTAACGCATCCGCAGGCATCCCCATCCGGCCTTGTATGAGACGTGATTAAAATATCATTCGATTTGTTTATCAACTCTACCGCTTTTTGAAAATTACGATTATTTGTCACTGTAATCCTTTTGTGATATTTATAAATTATTTTTTGGCTTTAAGGCTTGTTATCGATACTACATTCTCAGAGTTTTGTTGAATGAGATAATTCTTTATCAATTCTCTCGGCCAAAAACATCTTTAAGAGAGACTGATAGGGCACATCTCTTTTGTTGGCAAGAAGCTTGAGCTCTTCCAGCATCATCTCCGGCAGTCTAATTGAAATTGTTTTTACGGAGGGCTTGAGATTAGGAAGCACAACTTTTTTTGCTTTCTTCCAGTCCAAATAATCTGTCGAGTCATGTTTGCTCCAGAATTCGCGATCCTCATCTTCATTCCTGAACTTAGGTATTCGCTTAAGCTTGTTCTTCATAGATTTTCCTTTCTTTTTTGCTAATATTCCGTGCCGAGATGACGCGTATTAGGTTCCTTCGAATTGTAAAAGCGACAAAAAGTAACCTTCTGTTATTTGTCAGACCGAGAGCATAGCATCTTTTCTCCTGCTGAGAATGTTTCACGTCCTCAGCAATCAAAGCCTTATTAAAAAAAACCTGCTCACACTCGACGGGAGTTACCTTATGCTTTAACCAGTTCTTTTCAATATTGTCCTTGTCCCACTCAAATCCCGTGCAATTCAATAATTTTTCAATATCATTCATTATATTATAAGTATATGATAGATATATACATTTGTCAAGCTTAATATCAAGTTGTGTTTATAAATTAATTTACCAGCAACATTATGTTTATTCAAATGACAAACCTATTTTATCGGTTTAGCATCTTTTATATATTCATATATATTCAGGCGGGAATAATGCACGAGATAAGCGTTGGTCAGTCTTTATCGGATCGCAGGTCTTTGATTTGTACCGGGCAATTCTCGAAGGTATTGCCTTCCAACATAATTCGCTCAGCCTCCCCGCCGATACGAATGCTTATATTCTGATTCTTCTCTGCTGTATTTTCAAACCTTGTGTTGTGAATAGCGATGTCCCGGATTTTTCCCTGAATGTCTATGCCGATTCCCTGCTCTTTTATGCCATTATCACGAATAATACAATTCTCGATCTTGTTCCGGCTGCCGCTGCGAAATTCGTTTGCCTCCTTACGAAACAATATTCCGATCTGGCCGTTGCGCTCGATCGTGCATTGCCGGATGATGTTATCAGTGTCACGGTGTCCGATGCTGATTCCATACGTACTGTTCTCCGACAAAACACAATTCTCCGCAAGCCCGTCCGAAACGCTCCAGCAAAAGTAAATCCCCTGACTATTGCCCCGGGCCGAGCAATTTTGGAAAACAGACCGCTGGGAGCCGCTTCCGGTGTGGAATCCCAGGTCGGCGTTGTTTATTGCGGTGCAGTTTAGAAACCGGATATCATCGCAGACCTGGAAGCTGAAACCATCGCCGTTATAGTTCCGGGAAGTAACATTCTTGAATTGCCACCGGTTGCAATTCTGGATGAAGACTGCGCCGGCGAAGTTGCCGTTAATATGCTCGTTTTCATCGCGGTTGCCGTCGAGGACGATATCCTCCACAACAACGTCGTCCACGTTTTCAGCGGTAAGGATGGGGAAGATAGTCGCAGCCGTGGCGTCTTTTTCCAGCCAGAAATTCTCTTTGGTCAGCCGGTCCAGGAAGATGACATCCCCTTCAATGGCGGTGACCGTAGCACGCAGCACGTCGAACTGCCAGTCTCCGGGGCCTGTTTTCGATCTTAGCATAATCCCACCTGCCGGCACGAATCCTTTCGTATCGGCCACCTGAACGCCGTACTCGAACCAGTCAGAATCCCTCGCCAGAGCGGTCACGACGCTGCCGGTTTTCCTGAGAATGGTTTCTTCGCCCGAGCCTCGCAGGGTAATGTTGGGGTGCAGATAGATTGCGTTCCGCAGGTTATACACGCCCGGCAGAACTTCAAGCGTGCCTCCGCCCAACCGGTGCAGATAATCTATGCCGGCCTGGATGACCTTGTCATCGTCGCCCCGCAGGTCGCCTTCGGCCTGACCGACAGTCATTACCAAATCCTGTCGATTTCGCATCGGACGATTGGTCGATGTCAAGAGTTGTTTGCCCGCTATTTCTCTGTCACCTGCTCTCGCACCGGCATCCATACCTGCAGCAACATATATCAATATCGCAAGAACGAACAACAGCAGCATCGATTCTTTTGAGAATTTTGCTTTGTTTTCCAACATCTTTATACCTTTCGTAAATTATAGTTCGATAGAAACCCGATATTTCGATTCGCTATATATGCCCTAAAAATTTCGCCGCTATAACAAACATTGCATGAGACCAGATGAGCGGAGATATAGATGGACGCGACTTATCTTCGAATATTTGTTCGGGAATGTATTTATCTATTCGCTTAAGAGGCCGGTCGAAGAATTTCCTCGCATTTTTATTGTCGCCGCAAAGGCTGTAATAGATGGACATCCAAAAGCTGAGTAAAGGCCATGCCCCCGCGCCGGTAAGCGTCACCCATCCTTTCCGCACTCCACCGCAATACTTGTCCTCAGGATATCTGAACAGGCCTCCGCGATCCATCGTGTTCGTTTTTATTATTTCAAGAACCGTCCTCTTGATCTTCTCATCCAGCGGATCCAATATCCCCGAAGGGTAAACCAATCCCAGCAGCGATGTGTCGGGTTTCAAGTCATCAGCTCTTGTTTTACGATTTTTGGCTATTGCTCCCCTCCGATATGTCCTCGGAATGGATTTTGTGCTGTCCGAATAAATCTCCGCGAAAGTTTTTGACATTTCCTTTTCTGTTTGCAGCCATTTTCTTTTCTTGCCAAGCAGCTCGATTGCTGCTCGGAGTCCCGCGATGCACATCGCTAACGAGTAGGTATGAAAACCTCGATGTTCGGGAAGAACGCATCTTTCCTCCCATAAATCATAACAAGGCAAAATAAACGTATCGTCCTTCCATGAACGACAGATGCCGGAGGCGGTTTTCTCTATCAATTTTTCGAACTTAGAGACATCGGCGTCGAAATGCTTTATGTGGTGAGCTATCGCTATTAATAACGAACCGCTCTGGTCAGGCTGGAATTGCGTTCCGTAGTGTATCAGATCAATGCAACTTTCCCGCAGGTGCCGGGGCACTCTTAGCTCATCGGGCGGTATCAATGTGCCATGAATCGTTCCATTGACATTATATGCATTGTAGAACAAACCTGTTTTTTCAAAATCCTCGGCTCGATTCAGACACCAGTCAAAAAACCTTTCCGGGATGTCCCTGAGCCTCAGCAGATCAGCAGCCATGCATACATACGCCGCGTCCCGAATCCAAACGTACCTGTAATCCTGGGTGATTGCCGGGTAGATTGCCTTATCGGAATTAGCGGCTACAATTGCCCCATTTTCCAGTGAACCGTCTGCAATTACTTCTTTGCTGATTTTGATTAGCTCTTTGATATTCTGCTTTTTCATAGCGGTCAATTCCCGTTTCTATTTGCCCGGCCACAAGTTGACAAATCCGTATTTGCCCGATAGCATAGCATAATCTTACTGCGTTGCCTATTATGAGCACGTAATAATGCTATAAAGGAATCGGAAATTTGCTATGGAACTCGACCATCGCTGTTTTCTCAAAGCCTCCGGTTCTGTCGGTCTCGGCGCGAGCAGTTTTTACCCACCCGGGACAGGCCCTTATTACTGACCACAGGGATGGTGTTGTTTGTAACACCGAAGACGATACGAAAACCTATGCCGTCACTGAGATTGATCTTTCCAAAGGACCGGCAAACAAAGGGGGGGCACATAATCGATCGCCGAGCCGACATCTATAAGCTGTGACGAAGATACGATTCCTTCCACTTCCGCTGGCTATGCCACTTGTGTCGGACCGGGCTCATTTGCCCACGCAGTATAATCGGTGAGTTGTCCGTATGAATAGCTGGCCGTATGCGGCACTGATTGATGCGCGAACGACTTGCTGGCCGCTGACTTTGTCCATGGGAATCACCTTGAGAACATCACCGTTTGCAGCATCGACCACAGCAGCTTCTCCGGCGTGATTGATTAAGTAAATTTTTCCATCGGCGGCAAGCGGCGAAGCTTCATATTTCGCATTACCGGGCGTCTTGATTATCCACTTTGCCTTGCCTGTACTAGGCTCCACACGCGACAGGCATTTCCGCAGGTCGCTTAAGACAAAGAAATCGCCGTCGTAGAAGGCTGGGGTGGGGACATCGGAAGAGATTTCTTTAACGTCCCGGTTGACCCAGGCAACGACGCTGTCGTCGAGCACGCCGGTTCCTTTGGGACGGATAGCGTAGATCGGATCGTTCTTCGGTGCGCAGACAAGAACGATATTTTCGCCGGCAACCGGGGATGTAACCAGCCGCCAATGCCCGATGCGCCTGGGATTCCAGGTGCCCCATCGCCAGAGTTCCTCTCCTGTTTGAAGGTCATGACCTGTCAGCACATCTCCGCCGACGACTAACAATTGTTCTTTACCGTTGAGTGAATAAGGAATCGGAGTGCTATAAGCTTCTCGTGCCTCCGCCTGGGCTTTACTTGGTCGGATCTGACGCCAGAGTGTCTTGCCCGTTCTCGGATCGACTGCCAGTATATACGATTCGTTCATCCTGTCTGTCATTCCACGGCCTCTCACCGGAACATCCCGTTGCAACACCTGTATGTAGAGTCTATTGTTAAACAGCGTGGGACTGCTGCCGAAAGTCCAATTGATTGCGAATTCACCGTAGTCGCGATGGAGATTGCGTGCCCACTGACGATTACCGCTGACATCGAAGCACACCAGGTCGCCGTTAGCGTACAAGAAAACCACAATCGTGCCGTCTGTTACCGGTGAGGAGGCGGCGAAAGTGCTGCGATTATCATGGCTGATTCCCTTTGCAATCTCATTCTGCCAGAGGAGATTTCCGTTTGCGCGGTCGAAACACATCGCCAGCAGCATATCTTTGGCAGAATCGACGCCCGACAGGAAGACCCGGTCTGTACAGATTATTGGTGTGGCGGCAGAAGGGCCGGCTAACTCAGCACTCCAGACGATCCCCTCGGTTTGGCTCCAATCTGAAGGCAAATTCTTCTCATCTGACGAACCGTTAAAGTAAGGCCCGCGCCAATGCGGCCAATCCCCGGCATGAGCTACAGACCCAACCACGAACATCAAGATCATAAACTTATAGTACATCTTCATCACGAACTTATACCTCCAAAAAACTATATCTTTTAATCGAGCAACAGCATAAACAAATCCATCGACTCAATACCTAACTCCATAAAGATACTTTATTAAGCATTAACTTGCAATTACAAAGCTTTGCCGAACATTTGTTGACTGCCGACGGTCCAAATGATAGGATTGATAAATATTTAGTTGGAGAGCTGCCTCCTATCGGCGTGCATGAGTGGACCTAATGAGACGCTCGTTCACGATGGTAATGCCAATTTTTATAAAAGCTTCAATTGTGGAAAGGGACACAAAATGAATCGTATTAACAGGTGTTTGGATATTCGAAAGTCTGCCGAGAATTCTGTTACACGTCGCAGGCTTCTCACAATGGCGACAGGAGTTGTAGGTGCCTCGTCTATATTAGGGGTGTTGTCCCGGGTTAAGGGTGGCGAAACGAAAAAAATCGTGAAAAAAGGACGTATCAAACAGTCGATATGCAGGGGCTGTCTGGGGAAGATGAAGCTCAGTCGGGAGCAGGAAGCTGACGTGGCCGCAAAGATGGGTCTGCTGGGATTGGACCTCGTCGGTCGTGGCGACTGGGATGCGGTCAAAAAGCACGGCCTGGTTGCGACAATGGTGCCTGGCGCCGGCTCGATTAAGAAGGGTCTTAACGATAAATCGATGCATTCTAAATTCCTTGAAGATTTCAAAACTAACATCAAAGCAGCGGCCGGGTATAAATGGCCTAACGTAATCTGCATGGCCGGCGACCGCGAGGGAATCAGCGACGAGCAGGGAATGGATAATTGCCTTACCATCCTCAAGGAGGCGGTCAAGGTCGCCGAGGATTCCGGCGTGACTATCTGCATGGAACTGCTCAACAGCAAGGTCAACCACCCCGGCTACATGTGCGACAAATCCGCATGGGGCTTCGAACTGTGCCGGCGCGTCAACTCGCCGCGCTTCAAGATGCTGTACGACATCTATCACATGCAGATCATGGAGGGCGACCTGATTGCAACAATCCGCAAGAACATCGATTTCATCGGTCATTTCCATACCGCAGGGGTTCCCGGCCGGCATGAGCTCGACGAGAACCAGGAAATATATTATCCCGCGGTAATGAGGGCAATTGCCGAGAGCGGCTATCAGGGCTATGTTGCCCACGAGTATACCCCTACGCGAGATCCGATGGAATCACTCGTTCAGGCCGTGCAGGCTTGCGATGTTTAGGAGGAAGCCGGTTTATTGCTCGGATTGCTCAGGAGCAGAATCGACGAATGTCAAAGCGTGATCCGAAAAGATTTTTCTTTGTGATTGCTGTAATCCTGATAGCTGTCGTATCTGGATTATTGTGGTGGATGCGAGTGAATGCTCTTTACGCCTGCCTTATAGGTATGAGTGTCATTGCGTTCGTATTCTATGGGTATGACAAACGGCAGGCTGTCAGGAATCGGCCGCGTGTTCCTGAACTGGTCCTGCATATGCTGGCTTTGTTGGGTGGTACGCCGGGTGCTTTCCTGGGCCAGTTAGTCTTCAGGCACAAAACGAAAAAACTAAGGCTCAGGATTGTATTTCTGGCTATTGTCCTGTTTCAGGCAGGACTTGGATTTTGCTATTGGCGTTATTGGCGATAAAAGAAAATGTCCATAATTCGAAGAGAACAGCCGCAAGATATCCCTGAAATCCGCCAGGTCAATATACGAGCTTTCGGCCAGGAACAGGAGGCTTCGATAGTAGATAAACTGCGGAAGAACTGCAATAGCGTACTTTCTCTCGTGGCATTAACCGACGGTAAGGTAGTGGGGCATATCCTGTTCAGCCCGGCAGTGATAGAGGGCGAGCATGGAAGACTCGTAGGGACGGGCCTGGCGCCGCTGGCTGTACTGCCGGAATACCAGAGAAAAGGTATCGGCACCGAACTTGTACAGACGGCAATAGCACGGATCAAGCAAGGTGGATGCCCTTACATTATTGTGATCGGCCAACCGGAATATTATGCTCGATTTGGCTTTGAATGGGCCGGCCGGTTCGGAATCAGCAGTGAATGGGATGTGCCGGATGAGGCGTTTATGATTCTGATGCTGGACAGGAAAGCAATGAATGGTATAACTGGTGTGGCCGGATATCGGGAAGAATGGGCCGAGGCAATGTAGCTTTGGCTGGGATTTATATAATCGGGAGCCAGTTATGTATGAATTGCTTATCAGGATTGAGACGGTCTGTGTGGGAGCCCAGCTACTGACGTTACTCGGTGTTGGGGCGGTAGCGACGGTTGCCGGTCTGCTGCTCTGGCTGGCGGGCACATATTTCAGCTCGGTTATCATCGGAATCCTTGGGGCCGCAGTGGGATCGTTTTGCGGCTTGCTGGTTTCTCAATGGCTCGATGTAAGCTCGCTGTTGAGCATGGGTATAGGAGCTGCCGTCTTCTGTGCTGCGGCGGTTCTTCTTCGAAATATCATAATCATAGTGCTTGCCATAATTGTCTTCGCCCTCGCGGGTGGGGCCGGCTATTCGGGCGCGATTCTGGGAAGTCCTGCGCAGCAACAGGAAGCAGAGTTGGAGCCTGTGGCAGTTAGCTCGTTCAGCCAGATGGACTCGACCACGCGATTATCTTATGTCAACGAGATTTCAGAGGAGCAGGACGGTTTCTTTGATAAGCTCAAGGCGCTGCTTGAGGACACGTTGGGTACCATGAGTCCGTATAAATGGAAGCTTCTGCTGTCCACACTTGTCGGAGGCCTCGGAGGCTTGCTTCTGGTCTGGCTTATCAAGAGATTTGTAATTGCTCTGTGCTGCAGCGTTGT
>CAZHBL010000062.1:0-15393 GCA_964530105.1 uncultured Pirellulales bacterium
TTCGTTCTTTTTTTCGTGCCTCAAGTGTAGCCTATACTATGTACTGATTAGTAATTACGATCTTCACTCCCCCTTTGGGCAGCGCGCCAGAGAGCGATTGCTTCAACAAACGAACTGCATTGCGCGCTCTTTCCATAGTTCGAAATGGTTTCTTTTGCGATCCATCCCCGGAATCACTTCCGTTGGGTGCTATATAAAAAACTTCGCCCGGCGTTGGAAGCGCTGGCAACTGCACACGATAGGAAATCGGATCGCGGGCAGGCAATCCTATTTTTAGACGCTTTACTTCCGCTATACGTCTTTGAGCAGTCTCTCGATGAAACCAAAGCAGTCTTGTATCTTCAGTCAGACGTTCCCAAGCTGCAATCGCAGCATTGAAATCCTGCCGAGCCAGTGCAACATTTGCTAAACCGAACAGAGCAAAACCGCGAGCAAAGGACGGGGCTGATGTGGCTTGAGCGAGCGTTTCAAACTCCTGAGCAGCCACATCCAGCCTTCCCCCGGCAAAGGTCCTGGCCGCTGTGTCGAGCGCCGGACACGAAGAGATGAGCACATCTTCAGATGCTTTAGTTTGTGTGATGGCCACCATAATAAATGTGATGACCAGAAATATTAGAATTCTTGATAGAATTCCAGGTGCCAGTTGCAGTTCTCTCATGGGATTCTAATTCTCCAATAAAATTTTACGTCCAACGCTTTAGTAATACGATAAGTCACTTAGATGTCCTGATCGAGTGTCACCACAGCCGCCAATGTTGCTTGCACGGTCATAGCCGCGTTCTTAATATCGCACGTTTCCGGAATGTCTCCCTCAACATGATAATTTGGTTCGCCATAGGGGAATGAGCCGATATTGATGACCGCAGCGGGATAACCGGCCAGGACAAATGAGCCGTCGTCATCACCGGGGCTTGACCTTTTTGCAGTTCTTTGTTCCAAACCGATGGAATATCGAGTATTCACATCAGCCATCAGATCAGCGAGACGCTTGCCTTCGGGCTTTGTATATACGGTGACATTGGTTTTCTTACCAGCGGCAGTCTGCTCCGACGTCTTGGCGCCAATCCCATCGAGGTTGAAAACAGCCACAATATTATCTCCACGTGATTTCGCATTTTGCGCCGCAGTCCTGCTCGTCCATGGAGTGTGTTCTTCATTACAGAGAAGAAACCGGAAAGTACTCTCGGGCGTGTAGTCTGCAAGGACACGAGCCATTTCTAATACACCTACCGTTCCAATTGCGTTATCGTTGGCCCCCGGGGAATCTATCCAGCTCTGGGAGTCCTTGTGAGCAAGTATCATGATGATCCTTTCGGGATGCGAGCGGCCTCTTTTCTCTGCATATAGATTATAAGCCGTGTACCAGGGATCTTCGGGTTTAGGAGGAGAGTACTGAGCGTGATTTGGCTTAGTTATATCCCTACGGAATGCCTGCACTTGAACACCCTCTCGCTCAACCCGATATCCCCAAGCTTCCAATTTGCCTGCAAGATAATCATCGGCTTCGTAGAGTGTGTTCTTCTGATGAGACGGCAACGTAAAGTTCAGCTTGCGATAGGGCAATGGATCTTTCGCCAAATAGAAAAGGTTCTTTGATATTCGGTCAGGATCGACGTCTCTGATAAGGCGGCGTATGCTCGCAACCAATGTGTTCCTGTCATCATCGACTTCCTGTTTCCATCGGTTCTGATAAAGATGCTTCTCGAAGAAATATATCAATCCCGGCAGGTCTATTACGTGCCCTTCTTCGTGAACGTCCAGGACCACATTTTCAGGTCTGCCAAGGTCTTTATAAATAATCCTGATTTCTTCCATCGCCTGGCGAGCTAATGGAACATAGAATTGGCTGGGTTGCTCAAGCAGACCGTTCTGACACTGTAGTGGACGGGGGACGATGAGAGAATAAATATCGGCAAAGTCAACCAGCTCTCTGAGTCCATCAAACTTCCAACACATGCAGTGATTCTGCTCCATGTGATCCATCGTAGTCAGAAAACCAGAACTGACGGTAGCTGCAATTCTTTCGTCCATGGCTCCTAACCACATTGCCATTTCGCCGCCCAACGACAGACCGGCACAACCGATTCGGTCACGGTCCACTTCCGGCATTGATTGCAGATAATCTACGCATCGAATTAAATCCCACAGGCGCTCCCCCATGAGTAATCTATCTTCTTCGTAAACTTTGTGCTGACTCACCGTCGTAGAAATGGTCACGTATCCCATTGTAGCCAGAACCGTGCCAAATTCCTTATAGATACTATCTGATTTTGCTCTTGAACCATCTCCAACGACGGTTTGAGGATCATAGGGGCTGCAAAGATTGCTCCCATGACCTCCTATACAAACAACTGCTGGAACGAGACCACGTATTGCACGTGGTATAGTAACAATTATCCGAATACGCCTGCTCAACGTGGAGTTTATTTCAACTTCTTTTACATGATATGTACTTCCACCAGCTTGAGACAGTTCCTTTGGATTCAAAGAAATGAAATTTTTATATGTAATTAAATCATCCATTTTAAGCAGTTGGAATAGCTCGTCTCTTACATTGTTTTGCCACGTCTTGGCATCGTTTGACGGCTTGGATGTATATCTCATAGAACGCTGAGTTGAGATTGATGAGCGTTGTTTTTGTGATGCTGACATGACAAAGCCGGTGAAAAACACAACAATGATCGTCATCATAATTCGTCTGTTATTATTCATTTGTGGCCCATGCTCCTAAACACAGAATTGTTCCATACTGACTACATGGCCTACTCAAACAGTCAGCTAAATGTTAACCATCTCTGCCATACTATTCAATCATTTTGTAGATACGGGGCTCTGCCAATTGATACTCGAAAAAATCGTTATTTGTATACATTGATAATCCACATTTCGATTAATATCAAATTTCGCATTTATTTTCTTCCAAACAAATCATATAGTACCCGTTAAGAGTCGTGCTATCCAAATACAATAGACGAAAAACCTCCAGTAAAGGCGTCGATAGAAATGGGAAAAAAGGCTGTTTTGTTCATATTGACCCTGCGGCTGGTATTTGTTGTGACAGCCAATAGTCACGCCAAAGCTCCGGAACATGATTTAGAAGACCGAATCGTTCCTTTTGTCGAATATTCGAAATTATCAAACAGCCCCTGGCAGATACAACTGCTGCCCGGACACAATGAATTCGTTTTTTCGATGTACGGATGTCCGGACCAATTGGAACCGCTTAAAGAACTGATCAAGGTTATGCGGGAAAAGGGACTGGGTAATGGTTTTGATCCCGGCCCGTTCGGCAGCGCCAAATCGAAACCTTTGTTTGAATATCTCGCCACGGTTGGCTGGCCAATTGTGTCGTATCCCCCCTACTATGGCGAGTTCCAGGTCAAAGATAGCCGGGCGAGGCTTTCAGATGAGGATGAAGAGGCTCTTCAGATTCTCGATAAGGCCGGTGTTTTCAATGCCTTGCAGTTGGGAGAATGGGGTTATTATTTCCACAATCTATCCTCTTCCGAAACCTGGTTTCGCAATGTGTTCGGCAAGGATTTTGAGAATTTCAAGCACCTGCTCAAACCGGCCGGTCTGGCCGGCTATGATAATAAACCGAAAAACCGCCGAGAATGCTATGAAATCGTAAAAGATTATTTTCTTACCAGAAACCGGTTCATGCGCGGGCGAAATATGAGTATAACAGGACATTCACATTATGAAGCCTATGCAGTCGAATGGGGGGCAAGAGTTGTCGGTCTGGAGCTTGGTGAAAATATTGCCTTTACACAATCGAAGATCGCTTTTGCTCGAGGAGCAGCAAGGCAATGGAACAGGCCCTGGTCTATCCAGGTCAGTCCGTGGTTTTCCGGTTCGTGTACGACGAACGGCCCTCTGCGCATGGAAGGCAAATATGCACGCGGTCTCGATGCGGGGCATTCGCTCAGTTTCTATAAGCGCTTATGGCTGCATGCCTGGTTTGCCGGCACGGCAATGGTTACACCGGAAAACAGCATGGCCATCTTCTTTGAAAATTCCAAGACGCCTTGGACACTTACTTCTCATGGTCGGGCAGCGGCAGAAATCTTCGCTTTTATGCGGCAGCACGACCAGGGAATACCCTACACCCCTGTTGCTATCGTGATTGATCATTTCAACGGCTATAATGCATATATGGGCAAGCCATGGGGTATCATGGACAATACACCGGGCGATATCGAGGCGAAAGACCTGTTTCAACACCAATTATTTCCGGGCTCCGACCATATTCACGCGAATCCCTTTCCCGACAATCCGGAATTCAGCTACCTGCGGCCTACGCCGTTCGGCGAGATGTTCGACGTTCTTCTATCGAGTGCCGAGGCTGGCGTATTGGGTATGTATCCGATACTTTTGTTAGTTGGTGACATTTCATTCGATGCCGATTTTACCAGGCAGCTTTTACATGCTGTTCGTAACGGCAGTACTTTATTGCTTGCCCATCGCCATATGAAAGGGCTTTCGGATGATTTCGACAAGCTCAAAGCCGCCGGAACTATCGAGGTTTTAGAAACAGGGGTGAATCCAGCGACCAACCGAGAATCTGCAATTTCTAATGAGCGACTGGCCCTTTTGAATGCTAATTACCTGCCCATAAATGTGAAAGGTGATCCGGTACAGTACCAGATAAATCGTAACTGTAGAGGCTGGGTAATTGAGCTGATAAACAACGCCGGAGTTATAAAGAAGCCAGACAGGCCAGCTGTAATTAATCCCGGCAGATCCGCAAAAGTAAATTTACAGCCCCGGATATCTTTTCGAACCGCTTACAAATGGTCATTACCAAATGATATTAAGCTGCCCACTGCCTGGCCGATCTCAATTACTATTGATCCAGGGGAAAGCGTGTTCGTCGAATTGATAACTAATGAATAAATAGGTACTAACAGGACGTCAATGCCGGATTCACTATTCTACGCATTAGTTAAGAAAGCTGCGCTAACAACGATATGGCAATGAGAACGCTTGAGGCTTTTTCTGATAAGTGTAATATTAATATGTCAGACAATCACTGTGGGAACGATTGATATAAGGAATTACTATGAAGATGTGCTTTCTATATGTACTGGTTTTGTTTGTTATATCGAACTTTAGTTCGATGAGCTATGGATTGGAGATTGGCGCAATCACATTGTTTGGCTGCGACGCCACCGGCACACAGGATGGATATGCCAGATGGAATACAGGGCCGATTGATGCATGCTGGGACTTATTTATGTATGAAGGAGAGCTTCTCCAAAGCAGCAAGCAGGCAAAGTGGCTGAATGATCCAAAGACACACATGGTGAGACTTGCGCCCAGTGAAGGAAGTATAAAATACACGTTTCATTTCGACTGCGGGGCAGATGTGAAGGTGTTTGGCCTGAACCTGTTTGCACAAGGACGGAATGAACCGATGATTTCGGTGTACGCTACCGTGACGCAGGATATGTTGCGGCCGATGCAGTTGAAGGTAAATCATTCCAGCAATACAATGGGCTGGCCGTTAAGTGTTGTTGCGGGGGCCGGAACGCTGAGTTATTCAGGAGTGAATGACTCGCTGTGGATTCATGAGGCTGTTGCGCCTCAGAAGAAATACACAATTATAGATTTCAAAATACTGACGCCGGAGGCGGCGGGAAATCCGGATCTGGTCGGTCCGGACAAGACAGAACCGAGTGGGCGGCCCGATTGGGTAGGACAGCTCACAATCAAGACTGAAAAGCTTGCTTCAGCCCCGGCGAATTGGTTGTTATGGACCAGTACGGTAGGGAATATGAAGATCGGGTCGAACAATCAGGACGGCACATGGGAGCAGAAGTACGATAGAGCCGGCGCGATGCCGCCGTTTTCATTTGTGTATGGCGGGCGGTCTTCGAATGAGCTGCTGAAAGACTGGCAATTCGAAGCTGAGCACAAGAAGCTGGATGAGAATCGGATTTCACATGAGCTGAGATGGCTGGATCCTCAAACCGGTCTGGAAGTATGCTGGAAAGGTTTAGAATTCACAGATTTTGAAAGCATCGAGTGGACGATCTATATTCGAAATACGGGGACGGCTGCAACGCCAATTATTGAAGATATCAAAGCGCTGAACGTGGACCTGCGTCGAGGCCGGGACCAGCAATACGTACTACGACACTGGAAAGGTACGTTAATCAAGGCGGAAGATTTTGCTCCCGGCAATACTATTCTTGGAGCCGGCCAGGAGCTTACTTTTCATCCGGATGGAACGCGTTTGACAGGTACGGCGGGCGAGTGGCCGTATTACAATCTGGACGCCGGAAGCGAGGGGATTATTCTGGTAGTCGGTTGGCCGGGGCGATGGTACGCCAATTTTAAGCGTGATGGAGATGTGGGCTTGCAAGTAACCGCCGGACAGGAGGTAACACACTTCAAACTGTTGCCGGGCGAGACAGTGCGAACGCCGTTAATTGTGATGCAGTTCTGGAAAGGGGGTGATTGGATAAATGCGCAGAACACATGGCGCCGATGGATGGTCAAGCATAACATCCCGCGTCGCAAAGGCAAACAATTGCCGCTGCCAATGCTGAACGCATGTAGCTCGCACCAGTTTGCCGAGATGACTAAGGCAAACGAACAGAGTCAGATTGAGTTTATAGACGATTATCTACAGAAGGGCCTCAAGCTGGATTACTGGTGGATGGATGCCGGCTGGTATGTAGGGGCCGCCGAGAACGGTTGGCCTTGGACAGGCACGTGGGAAGTGGATCGTCGTGAGCACCGGTTCCCGAGGGGATTAAGAGCAATCAGCGATTATGCTCATAGTAAGGGCGTGGATATTATCGTCTGGTTTGAGCCGGAGCGTGTTGCTGCGGGGACGTGGCTGGCTACTGAACATCCGGAGTGGGTACTCGGCGGCTCAAAAGGCGGCCTACTTAATTTGGGTGACCCTGAAGCATGGAACTGGGTTGTGAATCATATCGACAAGATAATCACTGAAGAAGGAATCGACTTATATCGGCAGGACTACAATATTGATCCCTGGCCGTACTGGCAGAAGAATGATACGCCGAACCGGCAGGGAATCACGGAGAACAAGTACGTGATGGGGTATCTGGCGTATTGGGATGAGCTGCGACGGCGTCATCCGGGCATGGTAATTGATTCGTGCGCTTCAGGCGGGCACCGTAATGACCTGGAGACGATGCGTCGGGCGGTTCCATTGTTACGCAGTGACTACCTCTTCGAGCCGGTCGGTCAGCAGGGACACACCTATGGATTATCTTTCTGGATCCCGTTTTATGGAACGGGGTATTGCCCATCGAATACGACCGGCTGGGGCTGGGGAACCGGAGGGATTTCGTATGAGCCATATACTCGGCGGAGCAATATGTGTCCGAGCAATACAGCTTGTTTCGATTTTCGCGTAAAAGTAGATGACGAGCTGCTGATGAAACTGTACAGGGAATGGCTGGAGATTGGACAGAATTACTTCGGCGATTATTATCCGTTGATGCAGTACAATCTAAATCCAACGGAATGGCTGGCGTGGCAGTTTTACCGTCCTGAGGCCGGCGAAGGTTTCGTACAGGCCTTCCGGCGCGATCAGTGCATCTACAGTAAGGCTCAACTGGAACTGCGGGGTTTGGATGCGGAGGCTATATACATAGTGAAAAATTATGATGAGATTGAAGAGGATCGCTTCTCTGGCAAAGAATTGATGGATAAAGGTCTGAGCATTGAAATTCCCATTAAACCCGGAGCTGCAACTATCAAGTATATTAAAGTGGAATAGCTAAAAGAATGACACCACCAACGCAGCAGAAATATAGTGTGGGACAGAGAGCTTATGTCACCGATACTGTTATATGAGCCAATACAAAGATACTGGCTATAGCAAACCAGCAAGTTATACCCATCATCGACGTTTTTGGTTTAGGGAATCAGTTAAAATCAGCCAACGGCAGCCTATATATTGGTGTCGACAAGACGCCTCGAACAGGTACAATTCTTCTCCGCCCTAATCGACGATATCCGTATCTACAACCGTGAAGTGGGCCCATAGGTACTCGAAAAGAAACAAAACGCCCAATATTGTTAATAGAATTGACGGCTTGAAACAACTGTCAGATTTTTTGTTGTCGTCGTTCATTGAATACGAACGTATAATTTGTAAGTATTTGTGAATAAATGGTTTATAGCTGTCAAATAAAGACTTATGAAGCTGGCCGAGCGCCAGACGTGCGCATCTGTTGCAAATTCTGTTGCAAATCATAGGCTTAGGTTAATCCATAGTTATAAATACTTCCTTCGAGTATGTGCAGTTGGGATAGCTTATTTGAAACCCAGGTACATATCTTGTAGAATATACATTGCTAAGATAATCGGAATTGTAGCAGCAGGAACTGAAGATGCATACGCTGTTTGGCGGATCTTCTAAAGAAGGTACTGAATTACTACAAGGGACATCTGATTCTGAGAAGAGACATGAGCGACGTTACAAGGATTCTAACTGCAATCGAACAAGGCGATGTTAAAGCTGCAAACCAGTTGCTTCCATTAGTCTATGAGGAACTGCGTCGCTTAGCTGCTCAGAAGATGTCGCGGGAATCCCCCGGCCAGACACTTCAGGCCACGGCTCTCGTTCACGAGGCTTATATCCGCTTGGTGGGTTCGGAAACCCAGAATTGGAAAGGCCGCACCCATTTCTTTACCGCCGCGGCTGAAGCAATGCGCCGTATTCTTATCGATAACGCACGTCGTAAAAATAGTCTCAAGCATGGTGGCGGCAATCAGAAAGCCGATATTGACAATGCAGAACTCGCCATAGAGGAACCATCAGAAGACATTATCGCCCTGAACGAAGCGCTGGCAAAACTTGCTGTAGAGGACCCTGTGAAAGCCAATCTGGTTAAGCTCCGTTATTTTGCCGGTTTGACCATCGAACAGGCAGCCGACATATTGGGAATTTCCCGGGCTACTGCCGACCGCTATTGGTCCTATTCTCGCGTCTGGCTGTTCCACGAGACTAGCAAAGGTGCCTAAAAAAGCTCTCTTTTTCATTTTTTTCGCATATTTGCATTTTTTCCCATTTTCTGTGAGGTGTTTCTGCCCTGGATTACGCAGTATATTATAGAGACAGAAACATAATAGCAAGGAGCAATACAATGGCTAAGAAATCGAATGATGTTGAAATAATATATAATACTGCCGTTAAGAAGAAATCCGGAGCAGAACGATCTGCCTATTTGGACGCTGTTTGCGGCGATGATAATGTTCTACGTGCCCGTGTCGAGACTTTACTCAAAGCCCACGAGCAAGTTGGCGATTATCTTGAAGTCCCATCTGTCGATCCAAACGTGACTATTGATGGTCCTCAGATCGACGGACCCGGCACGAAAATCGGCCGATACGAGCTTTTGTCACTTATTGGCGAAGGTGGCATGGGTCTGGTCTATCTGGCTGAGCAGAAAGAACCTGTCAAACGCCGGGTCGCGCTGAAAATCATCAAGCCCGGAATGGATTCCAGGCAGGTAATCGCCCGCTTCGAGGCCGAGCGTCAGGCCTTAGCTATGCTGGACCATCCCAATATCGCTCACGTATTCGACGCCGGAACAACCAGCGCGGGCTTGCCGTACTTCGTCATGGAATACGTCAAAGGAATGTCCATCACGGCGTACTGCGACGAGCACAAGCTGGATATCGAGCAAAGATTGAAGTTGTTCGAACATGTCTGCGAAGGAATCCATCACGCCCATCAGAAGGGGATCATCCACAGGGACATCAAGCCCTCGAACATTCTCGTCTCCATGCATGGTGACAGGGCGGTGCCGAAGCTCATCGACTTCGGAATTGCCAAGGCCACCGCCCGGTCACTGACGGACAAGACCGTATTTACCTGCCAGGGCCAGTTGCTGGGCACGCCGGAGTACATGAGCCCGGAACAGGTGGACTTGGCAATCCAGGACATCGACACGCGCTCGGACATCTATTCATTAGGCGTAGTTCTTTACGAGCTATTAGCCGGCGTGCTGCCTTTCGAGACCGAATCGCTTGCTCATCTCGGCTTTGCGGAAGTCCAGCGTACAATTCGCGAGCAGGAGCCGGATTCTCCGAGCATAAGATTAACGAATCTGGGCCAGCAGGCTAAAATAATCGCTACAAGCCGGGGCACACAAGCCATCGCTCTCGCCAGACGCCTTCATCGTGAGCTTGAATGGATCCCATTGAAGGCGATGCGTAAAGACCGCTGCCGGCGCTACCGCTCGGCATCCGAAATGGCCGACGACATCCGTAATTACCTGAACGGCCTGCCGCTCATAGCCGGGCCCGAAACCGCTGTTTATCGTGTAAAAAAGTTTGTTCACAAGCATGTTGGCTCAGTAGCTACAGTTGTATTGGTAACCGTAGCGATAATTTTGGGTTTTATCGTCAGCACATCATTGTACTTTAGATCTGAAAAAGCCCTACAGAGAGAAGCTGTTGCACGAATTGAAGCCGAGCAGTCGCGTGAGCAAGAGGCTATCGCCCGAAAGCAAGCCGAGCAAGCTGAGCAGGCCACAAAAGAAAAAGCAGAGGAACTGCGTCACAGCCATTATGTGAACAGTATTCAGTTGGCTGATGCCAAATACGGTGAGGCAAACATAGGGCGTGTCCATGAATTGTTAGAGTCATGCCCTAACGAACTACGCGGGTGGGAATGGCATCGCTTAAACCATATCATAGACCAGTCCATTATGACCCTCCGTGGGCATAGCGATGAAGTGACTGCAATGGCGATCAGCCCGGATGGCAAGCGCATCGTCTCAGGCAGTGATGATAAGACAATCAAAATCTGGGACTCGGCAAGCGGTGACGAATTAATGACACTCCGCGGGCATGATGACTGGATTAGTTCGGTAGCCTTTAGTCCTGATGGAAAGCGCATCATCTCGGGCAGTGGGGACAACACAGTAAAAGTCTGGGACTCGGCAACCGGCGCTGAATTGATGACCCTTCGCGGGCATAGCGATGATGTGTATGGGATGGCGATCAGCCCGGATGGCAAACGCATCGTCTCGGGCAGTATAGACAAAACTATCAGGGTATGGAACGCTGACAACGGTGCCGAATTGATGACGATTCGTGGGCAGGATCGTCAGATTGGTCCTGTCTCGTTCAGCCCGGACGGCAAGAGAATTATTTCGGGTAGCCTGGATTGGACAGTATGGAATCAGACAATTAAGGTGTGGGATACCACAACTGGCGCAGAACTGATGACTCTCTTTGGGCACGATTACTACTGGATCAATTCGATAGACATAAGCCCTGACGGCAAGCGGATCATCTCAGGCGGTTCGGATAGCACAATCAAGGTCTGGGACTCGGCAACCGGCAGTGAAATAATGACAATTCGTGGGCACAAACTTGGGATTACCAAAGTAGCCTTCAGTCCGAACGGCAAGCAGTTTGTATCGGGAAGCAACGATGGAATGATCAAGGTATGGGATGTCTCAACCGGTACCGAATTGATGACCCTTCTTGGGCATAGGAATGGGGTCAGTTCAGTAGCATTCAGCCCGGACGGTATGCACATCATCTCAAGCAGTAAAGACAAAACTATCAAGGTGTGGGATAATGCAATCAGGGCAGAGGCAGTGACACTCAGTGGGCACCAAGGGACGATCTTTTCCATAGCTTTCAGCCCGGATGGCAAGAGATTTGTCTCAGGAGGCAGTGGAAATACAGTCACGGTCTGGAACGTGGAGACCATGACCGAACTGATGACGCTTCGCGGGCATGATAATTGGGTCTCCGGTATTTCATTCAGCCCGGACGGCAGGAGAATTGCCTCAGGCAGTAGGGACAAAACAATCAAAATCTGGGACGCGGCAAACGGAGCCGAACTGATGACGCTCCGCGGTGATTATTCGTTCGGAGGTCCTTCGTTCAGCCCGGACAGCAGGAGAATTGCCTGCTCCAGTAATGACAATAAAGTTAGGGTGTGGGATGCAGCAACTGGCGAGGAATTGATGGTTCTTCACGGACATAGGGGAAGACACGTGGCCTTCAGCCCGGACGGTAAGCAAATCGCCTTGGGAAGTAGTGATGGAATGATCATAGTATGGGATGCGTCAACCGGGAACGAAGTAATGACACTTCGAGGGCATAGTGAAAGGGTCTGGTCAGTAGTGTTCAGTCCGGACGGCAAGCGGATCGTCTCGGGCAGTTCGGTGGACCCCACAATCAGGGTCTGGGATGCGGGAAGCGGGGCCGAAGTACTGACCCTCCCAAGTGATGGCCCGGTTTTGAGCGTGGCATTTAGCCCGGACGGCAAGCGCATCATCTCAGGCAGTATGGCCGGCACAGTCAAGGTCTGGGACTCAGCAACCGGTGCCGAATTTATGACACTTCGAGAGCATAGTGACAGGATCTGGTCAGTAGCATTCAGTCCAGACGGCAAAACCATTGCTGCAGGAACCGACACCGACGACGATAGTATCAGATTCTGGGAATCCGACGCGCCCCCCGGTGGTTACGAGGCTCGTGGAGTCGGCTCGGCAGCGAAAATGCTTGTGTATGAACTGCACAAAGAACAGGACTTCTATGTCAAAGTTATAGACAAGCTCAAAGCCTATGAGATGCTTGATGAATCCGTGCGCAAGATAGCCCTGCAGATAGCCAATGCCCGGCTTTGGAAAGACACGGAAAAGATAAAATAATTTAATAGGAGATTAGTCATGATTACCAAAATTGATAACCAGAACTTTGAATCAAGTTGTGTTTTAATAAACATATATCTTGTCATTGTTATTGCTTTGTCTTTCTTATATCCTACAATTTTGCTTTCCCAGGAGAGTTCAGTTTCTTTAAAAGATAATTTGTGTAAAGAAACCCGGATAGCTTTTACCTCAACGAGAGATGGAAATTATGAAATCTATGTTATGAATACAGATGGAAGTAAACAAATAAGGCTAACAAATAATTCAGCTATGGATATATTTCCATCTTGGTCTCCAGATGCAGAAAAGATAGCTTTCTCATCAAATAGAGATGATGGCAATTTTGAAATTTATGTTATGAACACTGATGGAACCAATCAAATAAGAGTAACAAATAATCCTGCTTTTGATGCATTTCCTTCTTGGAATCCAAGTGGAAAGCAAATAACTTTCGCAAGACATATGGGTAGTAATCCTGATATTTTTATTATGAATTCAGACGGAAGTAAACAAAAAAAATTGACAAATACTCCTGGTTGTAATGTATCTCTTTCTATGCCTTGGTCACCGGATGCAAAGAAAATAGCCTTCGCGTCAACCAGAGATGGAAATGCGGAAGTCTATGTCATGAATGCAGATGGGAGTAAACAAACACGGCTAACAAATAATCCCGCTTATGATGGTTCTCCCTCTTGGTATCCAGACGGAAAGAAAATAATTTTCTCAACAAAAAGAGATGGAAATTTTGAAATTTACGCTATGAACGCCGATGGAACTAATCAAATCAATTTGACAAACAATCCTGCTTATGATGGATTTCCTCCCTGGGCTCCTCGTTAAGGGGGATTGTGTCCGGCCCCTTTTTCGCAGCGTCCATTAAAAACGATGTCAAATTTTTGGCCATTACATATTTGAAAAGAAGATGGAACTGTTCGACATGGAGGCCGACATAGATTAAACTTTCAATTTGCAATCGGCTAAACCGAAACTCGCTGAGTATCTTATAGCTGAGTATGAGTGCTGGGAGAAAGAAGCAAAGAATGGAATCCGAGGGCTTAAAAGCTGTTCCTTATATTATTGCAGGTTGTTGCTAAATTTGTAGAAAGAGGAAACATGAATAGGACTAAAATACACATCTATCGAACGCTGCTGATAGTGCCAACGATGCTTGCATTAGCTGCGTGTCTCGCGAGGGCACAGGATTTACCCAAAATCAGGCAGTGGAAAGTTTACGAAGTAGAGATGATGGCTGCACGGAAAGAGGAAAATCCGTATGTCGCCTATCTCAAGGAAGGAATCCCGCCACACGTAACGGTGCGCTTCACCGGTAACTCAGGAGGGGCTACTGGCCGGGAAATAACTGTGGCCGGGTTCTGGGACGGTGGCATGTCCTGGAAAGCACGTTTCGCCCCACCCTCGCCCGGTGAGTGGGTGTTCGAGAGTAGGTCTGAGGACCCTGGTCTGAACGGTGTTACCGGAAAATTCACGTGCATGGCATGGACCGAGGCTGAGAAAAAGGCCAATCCGACACGCCGTGGCTTTGTACGGGTTCACACCGAAGGTGAACGTGCGGGCCGCTACTTCGAGTATGCCGACGGCACGCCTTTCCTCTGGATAGGTGATACCTGGTGGAACTGGACGCAGCGCGGGATCCGTTTCGATACATTTAAAAATCTAGTTGATGACCGTGTAAAGAAAGGATTCACTGTGGGGCAGCTCTTCTTCCCGGCCAACGGCTGGTCTCGGCGCAGTTCGCTGCTCGACAGGGATTACAATGAACCCGACATCGAACACATTCGGTTCGTCGAACAGTGTATTGCCTACGCTAACGAGCAAGGTATTACGATGTGGATTCACCCGTGGTGGAGCCACGCTCGGCTTAACGAGACGGCCGGACCGGAAAAGATTCGCCGCTGGTGGCGCTACGTTATCCATAGGCTGGGTGCCTACAACGTCATTTGGACACTGGCGGGAGAATACAACATGTATAACTATGGAGGATTGGGATTGGATTTCTGGAAGGACCTTGGCGCAATGGTTGACGCCGAAGATCCGTTTGACCATATCATCGGTGTCCACCCAACGCCGCCTGCCTGGGATGGCGGCGCCGAAGCACCCCAGTGGTCAACAGCGGAAGTGCTCCATAATGAACCGTGGCTTGACTACAACCAGAGCCAAACGGCGCATGCACGCTGGCGAAACGAGTATGCGCCCATGGTTGTTTCAAAGGCCTATGCAATGAGCCCGCCGAAACCCATCGTCATTACTGAGCCCTGGTACGAGTTCTCACTGAACGCCCCCGCCGCTAAGGAAATCCGGTTCTGCGCCTGGTCCGCCATCATGAGCGGTGCGGCGGGACATACCTATGGTGGCGGACACGTATGGTTAGCATATTTGCCGGAAGTCTCACGGCAAAGACGCGGTAGCGGCGGGTCGTGGCCGATCGATCCCAACTTAAATAATAATACCCTAAATTACCCCGGAGCGCGCAGTATAGCCTACATGGCCGGCATATTGTGGAGCGTTGACTGGTGGCGGCTCGAGCCCCATCCAGAATTCGTAGTCGAAAATCCCTCGAAATATTGTCTGGCCGTTCCCGGCGAACTATATCTTATGTTCCTTCGTTGGGGCGGTGCGGTTAAATTAGACTTGAGCGAGTATGAAGGCACCACTTATATGCAACAGTGGATCGACCTGGTCAACGAAAAGATGCACAATCCCAGGGAAC
>CAZHBL010000063.1:0-15235 GCA_964530105.1 uncultured Pirellulales bacterium
GGTTCACAGCGGGACTCCTTTCGCATCCATTTCTGTGAAAGGACCATGAAACCAGGCTTAGGGCAAATTCAAATCGATCCCCTTGGATTTCGTCAATATTTGATAAATATTCATATAGTTAACGCATATTTCAAAGATCTTAACCGGACAGCACTGATTTGATAGTACTTTCTATAGTGGTAACAATTCTATTGAACTGTTCTGTACGGTTCAGTTCATAAGCCAGAGCAAAAGCGTTCCTCGACATAACAGATAGCTCGATTGAATTACTCATCACCCGGAGCAACGCATTTTTCACAGCCTTCACGTCATCAGGGGGCACTACCAGCCCACATTCATGAGCCTGCACGAGACGCGCGGCATCACTTGCCTTATCGGCGATGATTAGCACAGGCCGGCCGGCCGCTATAGCCGTGTAAAACTTACTGGGTACCACTAATCCTTCTAGCCCTGATTTCACAGTAACGATCTGCATGTCGCCAGCGGCCATGACGTGCGGTAATTGCTCGATAGGCCGAAAAGGTAGAAAGCGCACATTACGACACACTGAGGCTTCTTTTCGAACGTACTCCTCTGCAGCACCAGAACCAACGAATAGCAAACCTACCCCGTGGTCCTCTAAACTTCGAGCAGAATCCACCAGAGTTTTCCAGGCCCCATAAAACCCAATATTCCCAGCATGAACTAAAGTGAATTTAAACCCGCTGCGGATTTCTTGCACCACCGGGTCAGTGGCCGCGGGTATAGGCCCCATAAGTTCTGCGCCATGTCGGATGACCTGGACCTGATATTCGGAAATATTCTTGGCGATTACCTTTGATCGCATATCTTCCCCCAAGGTCAAAATGAGGTCGGCCTGCCGTAGAGCCCATCGGTGTAATTTCTCCCAAAAATCGGTCAGTGGCCCTCGGGCGATCATACCCGCGGCCAATGCCATATCCGGATGTAAATCCTGGATGCTGTACACGAAAGGCAATCGCCGGAGTTTAGCTATTGTTGCTGCCACTAATCCGGCGATGGGGGGATCGGTCATGGCCATGACCACGTTGACCCGGTGGCAGAAGGCTCGAAAGGTGGCTAGAACGACATATGAAAGATAATTTAGTACCCGCCTACGTATGCCGAGGCGCGATCGAGACAATGAGCCCACCCTTTCGATCGTCACCCTACCGGCTTGTTCCTGACACCAAGGGTGCCACTGATGTCGCGTTTCCGGGTTGTAGGAAGCTCTTCCTGCCAGGACCGTTACCGCGTGACCGGCCCGGGCCAGTGCCTCTGCCGTTGACGTGGCGACCAAAGCCGTCGCTGATCTGTCCGGAGGATAATATTGATTAATGAGAAGGATGTTCAATGATCGTACCTTGATCGAAAAGATTCCTGTGGGGCAAAGTCAGACCTTGATTTGCCACACTTTATTTCAAAAACTCTTCTTGAAATATGCAAAAGCAACGTCGTCCTGAAATTCACCCGCTGCCAAAAAGAATATCTGGATTTTCTTAAGGCTGAAGAAGTGTTCCTGCGATGTCTTCTGTATCTGACAAGCTTCTCCTTGCAAAAACCAGTTTTCCCAAATATCTCTGCAACCATACCGATCCAAATATCATGCATAGGAGCGCCTTTGGGGAAAGGCAATGCAAGCCCCAGTATCTTTCTATTGAAAGCCATACAGCATCCAAGATAGGAATTATGAATCAAATTTGATAGAAAGCCACTCTTGGAATTGTTCATTTTATAAAAAGAATCATATATCACGGTATCATCTTCAATAACTGATGCATCGCTTACAACCAAGTCATATCTCTGTAAATATGCTACCATTAATTTCACTTTGTTCGGCTCCCATATGTCATCCTGATCAGCCAAAAAAATTAAGTCACCACTGCAAAGGCTAAGTGCATTTTCGAAATTATATATGGGCGAACAAAATGTGTTGCTAATGTATCTCTTAATGCGACTATCATTGAAATTGCCAATGATCTTTAACGTGTCGTCTTTTGACGAATCGTCAGAAATAATCAGCTCATCGTCATGAGATAGTTGTGTTACGATACTCTCTATTTGCTCTTTCAAGTACTTTTCGCCATTAAAAGTTGCCATGCATACCGATATTTTCATATTCTAAGACCTTTGCCAAAACTCTCGCCAAAGCGAGACCAGAGAAACTAAAAAGGCACGGGATGGCAGCCTTTTCACAGATGTCTTCCTGATCCTAAACCCACGCGTATGAAACATAATAGATTCAGAAACGGCTATTACACCAGTCCGTATCAACGAGTCCCATAAGCGCCCCCCTCATCGCCTGGGCCAATTTCTTTCTGGCGTCTTTCTCAAAGATGAGTATACGTAACAAATCATAACTGGCAGCTGCGATATCAAAGACTACATAGGAAGGGATGGTGAACAGATATTTTTTCCAGACATATACACGATTTCTGTAGATAGTATACCGCCTCTCCGCAGAGTGATTACTGGTAATAATCTCCAGACCCAAAAAATCGTGCAAACGCATATTTCCTAATGAATGTTCAAGTACCGCATCTCTTACCGCCAGGATTTTCCAACCACGGGAAATCAGTGCCATGCAGAATTCGGAATCTATATAATCAATAAAAAACTCCTCTCTAAATTTCCCCAGTTTCCTGATAGTGTCCATGCGTATGAGGCTGCCTGATGCCATAACACAAAGCACATCGTCTATAACGCCGCTTCCCCCAAAGCGCTTCTTTCTGAACAGTAACTTGTGTCTGGGGACAATGTAGCGTGGCTCTCTCTCAACGTTAATTTCTTTAATATATGGAGCAATCAAACCAACTTGCTCCCTTTCTGGGTAATTGTCAAGAGCTCGCCCCATATTATAGATCATGTCAAGATGTGCACTGCTGTCGTGATCAAGCAAAAGCACCCAGCCAAACTCTTGTTCCAGCGCATGAGAAAGGCCAATATTTTGGGCCTTAGCCACGCCCAGATTTGTCTCATTGAAAATAACCTGGACCCTTCCAGGATTCTCTTTCGCCAGCTTGATAAGTAATGACACTGTTTCCTGATCAGAACCGTTATCAATAATAAAAATCTTGTTGACCTGGGAGATAATACTCTCAAAGTGTCCCCTGTATTTCCAACCGACATTGTAAGTTACGACAACTGCACAGAGTTGTCCAAAAACTTTTCCTATGATGTCTACCTTCTTCTTTGCATAGTTGGTCATCGGGCTAACACAGACAGGTGCTCCCTCCATCTTGAGCGAAGAAGCACAACACGCTCTTCATTGCTTTATTCCGGGTCGGTAATTAATGATTCTCCAATTGGTTTTCTCCTCCCGACAAGGAATATAATACAAATCCAGATTGATATGATGGCCCTCTATGTTAAGTTATCACTTATCCACGCAAAGCCCAGAATCCTATTCCGCAGGCTGTTCCATGGCTACGTTTGCCAAAATCGCTTTCATCGCCCGATAGTTGAGAAATATTTATTCCTCTTTAAATATGCCTTTACTCTATAGAAACAGCTGACAAACCCTTCTCTTCTAATCGTTAGTACTGCTTTTTCTACCAAGGGGAACCTACCTAACAGCTTTATATAGATGATCTCCCGATAAAATTCTCCCAATTGCCATACCAAAGAACTCCTTATCATATTCAATTTTAGTTCAGATTGAATATTCTGAATATGCCTATCCTTGTTCTGAATCTGCTCTTGTTCCTGAATCAGACGATTACTGTCTTCTATATCAATAAGTTTATCAATCCATATTTGTATATTCTTTTTATAGAAGTCTTCATGTTTATAAAATATTTTAGTAAACATTTCACTTTTTTGTTCCTTCGTTTTTGTCCTGATCATAGAATCATCAAGAATTCTATAAAAAAATAGAACTTTCGGTATCCTGTAAACTGCAGCACCCATTTGTATTAATGAAAGCCAAAAATCATAGTCTTCCCATCCGTAAATCATTTCAGGATCATAACCACCAACTTCATCCCAATGTTTCTTCCTAAATAAGCCTGAGCAAAAAATAATATTATCAATCAACATCTCCTCGATAGAATATTCGGGTAGTTCCCATTTTCCACTTGCCCCACCGAAGAATTCCGCCTCGCAGTAGACTATCCCAATTCGCGGATTGCCATCCAAAACGTTAACTGCTTCTTCCAGATACTCTTTTCCTATTTTGTCGTCTGCATCCAGAGGAAGAATGTATTCACCTTCTGCTTTCTTGATACCGCTATTTCTGGCTGAGGCTAATCCTTCATTGTCGATCTGAATAACTCTCGTCTTCGGTTTCTGATAATTACTCAGCAAACTATTTGTGACCGCGTCAGTGGAGCCATCATTGACAATTATGATTTCAAAATCTTGGTACGTTTGACATAGAACCGACCCGACGGCTTCATCAACATATTGCCCTTGATTGTAACAGGGAATAACCACGCTCACTTTTGGCATCTATCTGTACCTGTAATATTTCTCAAGATAGTCTTCTAAATCTTATGTGCAGCCCCTCAAAATCATGTTTACGCTTTTGCAGCACAACTATCATCCTCGTTGCGAATACCATCGGAAATCTTCTTAAGAACCGATCAAGGGCACTTGTCAGAGGGAGTAGCGCCGGTGGAAAAATCTGGGGTCTACTGAATCCACCAGATGTCACATAAGCAAGTGCAGGGTAAAACGACACTTCACATAAAAGCCATCCTTGGATTTCATCCGGAACAGTCTTCATACGAAACATCCGCCAGCAATTTCCTTGAGCAGCGTAATAAGACCGGTTTCGAATGTCGAAGCCTACAGGGGGCTGCCATGTAATCCGCTTTCGGAGCCCCAAAGGCTCATGGTGAAAAAGCCCGTAAACAACCCTGCCAAACCAGCTCACGGCTGGCTCAAAGAGAATTAGCCTCCCACCAACCCTCAAGACACGGCGGAACTCATCAAGCGCAATGCCCGGATATTCAAGATGGTGCCAAACGTCAAATAGGATCAAGTTGGCTACAGAATTAGCTGAAAAACTCAAATCATAGGCGTTCTCCACACGATCCAACCACGGATTGGGAAACAAATCAGTGGTGATGCAGTCGGGAATGACTTCCTTGACATTCCCCATCCCAGAACCCACTTCAACCGTGTACCCTTTCAAGGTGGGGTTGATATAGGTGGCGATCTCTTCATAGAAGCGCCTATACACGTGCCGAAGCAGAGGCTTTCTATGCCAAGCCCGTCTATTTCTGTGAATCTCTAGGTTGTGTCGCTCGATGTTCACTTCTCAACATCAACATGCTCTAAATGAACTTTAGCTTGCGTGCGGCAAGGGCGACCATCTTCAACAACAGCCATCCATGCCGCCAGCGTTGAATATTGGTATCGCCATAAGTGCGATCGCGATAACGGATTGGAATATCCACGATTTTCAGATTAAGCTTGCTCGCACCGAATAGCAGGTCAAAATCGCCAAATGGGTCAAGCTCGCCAAAATAAGCACGATTGGCGGCGATCTTATCGTACTCCTTTTGGAATAACACTTTCGTTCCGCAAAGCGTATCCTTAATCGACTGCCCCAGTAACCATGTGAACATGAGGCTGAATGCTTTATTTCCGCACATATTGAAAAAGCGCATGGCCTCCCCTTCCATGGGATAAACCAGACGACTGCCGTTTGAGAACTCGGCACGGCCCGAAGCCAACGCTTCATAATACTTTGGCAATTCCTCTGGCGGCATCGTGAGGTCGGCATCTAGGATCATCAGGATTTCACCGCTCGCCACCGCAAACCCTTCTCGTACGGCATCTCCTTTTCCCTTGCCACTTTGTTGCAGGATCTTGATATTTCGATCCGAATATTTAGCTTGAACTCGCTTGATTTCTTCCCACGTGTTATCTTGCGAATGCCCCTCAACAAATATTAGCTCGACACCGGATCCCAAATCAGGAACACGCCGCACCACGGCTTCAATATTTCCAGCTTCGTTTCGCGCCGGGATAATCACAGAAACGCTGTAACTACGGGACGCACCACTTGTCGGACGCGGCCGCGCGATACAAAAAACAGAAAAGCAAAGCCACGAAAAGAGGGGACTGAACCAGGCATTAGCCACCCTCTCTAAGCCGAAACAACGGAAAGGCAGCAGAATTCGGGGCTGGACTTTGATTACCTGCCAATCGGATAGCCCCAGCAGGTTCTTCACATCATCTGTTGCCAACCAGTTACTACCCAGCAGCTGCGGCGCTCTGAGGCCAAGACGAGTTGCCAAGGTGAGAAGGGGGCGCCAGAGAGTGTTGTAGAAATTTAAGACCAACCGCGTATGCGGCTCTGCGTGTTTTTGCAGGGCTGAAAACATCGCCTGAACATCGCCAGCCTGATTGATCGTGTCCGACATGATTATGTAATCAAAAGTCCGGGGGAGTTCCAATACTTCACCAGCTTGAATGTAAAACGTTCCGTGTGGCACCTTTTTCTTAGCTAATTGGATTTGCTTGTCGGAGAGATCAACTCCCGTGACGTCACGATTTGGGAGCCGCGTTAATAACTCGCCCTTTCCACATCCAACCTCCAAAATGCTTGCATCTTCTGGAATTATATGGCGGTAATAATGAGCCAAAATCTCACGATATGCCAGCGCCGCGAACGAAAGTCTTTCATCAGCCGCATTATAGTGACAACGAACCCTTTCCAGATGATTCCACAGCAAACTCGCAGATGCATGTTCCGTTTTCATTCAGGTAGCTCCTGCGCATTACGGAAAACGATGACGCCAAGTTTTGATTCAAAAGGCTCCAGAACAAAGCGATCATCTTCCCGTATTCTTCGCAGAACCGGGAGCGAAGCTTTGTTGACAAAATTCGGGGGCTCGGGCTGCTTCCCTTCCTTCACGGAAATAAAGTATATGATTTTCAACGACTCTAGACGTCGCCATGCCTTGCTCATATCTTTTTCCGCATACCCAAGCGACGTGTAATAACAGCGCAAGTTTGTCTTAAGCCGTGCCTTCGCCGCATAAAATGAGAGGGAGTTGAAATTCAACCACGGGTATTCCACACCGCATATATGATAGCGATAGTCCGTCCTCGTGTTGGAGGTCAGGTGGATTAGGCGTTTCATCTCGATCATCGGTTCCTTATCGCGCGTGAACGTTTTCAACCAGACAGACATGCGAGAATAATCAATCTCCCCAATCCCTAAAGCTTGAGCGTGGACAGAAGAAAACTGTAGCACAACTAGAAAGACAAAACTGACTCGCAAGAATCTGCTCTGAGCTAACGAAATGCAACTAATCAGTATAATAACCAAGGATGGTAAAAGAGGCAGAAGATATCTGCTTTCCTCATTGATGTTTAGTGAAAGAACAATCAACACGACCACCAAATGAAGCGCAGCAGCAAGGACAACGAGCGAGCACGGGTGAAATCTCGGTAGGTGTTTTCCGTCAACAATCCGAACACAACTCACCACAACAACCATCAAGACGATAAACCCAAGCAACAACAAAACGTTGGGCAGGAAGAAACTTTGTCGCAAAGCTGACAGCCAATATAGCAACTTATTGACAAAAATATCTTCCTTGCCGTAATCAAGAGCGAATTCTGACGAAGACGCTAACTTAACAAATCGCCGCACATGTTCAAAGTTCACGGCATACCAAATGACCGTCGAGCCCAGAGCCATCAATCCTCCACACACCAACGGCACCTTTGCAGCAAGATGGCTCATTGTATCTCGTGGCGCCGATATAAACGACTTTAGCCCATAGACTGCGGCAATGAGCCCAGGTAATGCGCAATACAACGGGGATGAGGCTTTAGCAAGCATCGCTAGAGAGGTAGCAAACATCAAATGAACGAGAATATTCCAGGAACCTAATCTTTGAGCTCTCATCGCAATCCAGTAGAAATATGTTACCGCAAACAGCTGAAGGGGCTCGGTAACATATTGATGGGACAACCCGACGAACAGAGGTGCTGACGCAACGAACGCGCAACCAGCCAATGGAATTAACTTTGAGTCTGGGCATAGCTCCCACCCGATATGATAAGTCAGCACCAAGGTAGCGAACTGAGTTAAAATAATGAATAGCAAGAGACCGAACTCAATCGACTGAAAAATCTCTCCAATGGGAACAAAACATTGGCCAATCCAGGCAAGCCCAGGGGCTTTGGATCCAAAAGCATGGACCATCGCCGATGGCCACGCTTGGAATTGGTGAACAAGTATGTACCAGAGATCCACGCTAACCTCTCCATACCACGCCTGATCCCAAGGCCACACACTGCAATCGCTTGCTGCCCAATAAAGGTTAAGGCAAATCGGAGGGATAAGCGCAAAGTACGGCCAGATTTCCCTCCATCTCCACGAAACAATGGAATTAAGAATCGTTAATTCTCCTGTGCGCATTGATTGCTTAGCCCCTTTTAAATATGGCTTATGCAGACAATGGAATTATCTTCTGAGGGAGGCTTACATTTAAATCTAACAGAGCTAGAGTCTTTCAATGTTTCCTCGAGAAATCTTGAGAGACATAATTCAACCCTGCTTCGAACAGCGATCCTGCCGATAGCTCCTTTGTTATACTGACGCCCCAGCTCGGGTTCTTTTGCCACTGCCTACGGTGTGCCACGCTTCACAAGATACAACATAATTTTGAATCCACTTAGCCACCCAATGTCACAGGCAAAATGATGAAGTAATCTCAAGGCCTCACGCCAATATCCCAGTCGAACCAACTCCTCGAATGTGCCTTTGGCGACATGCTGCAGAAAAAGTTGCCTGCTGATCTGTTCCTGCTGCCTTTGAGCAAACAATTCAGCCTCTCTAAAATCTGTATCTGAATGTTCATGGCAGACCTGAGCTAGTAACACATAATACAGTTGCTCCCATTTCCGGCCGAGAGTCATGCCATCGATTGAGAAGCGATAACGCAAGAGCGCCACAGGGATGTTGGCAATTCTGTACCGTTGGCTCACACGCAGCCAGAGATCATAGTCCTCCGCATTCTTAAACTCGGAACGATAGCCTCCCAGGCCAATAATTTGTTCACGTCGGAACATGACCGAAGGATGGTAAATACAATTTTCATGCTTAAACGTTTTTACTATTTCTGATGGAGTAATTGGAAGTCTTACTAAACGATCTCTGCTCTTCTGTTTGCCCATATGAAAAACGTAGCTGCCGGCGACCGCTATGGTAGGCCGACTTTTCATGAAGAGATATTGAGTTCTAAGCCGGTGTGGAAGAGCTTCATCGTCCTGATCCATTCGTGCAACGAATTCACCCTCGGCTGCCCTTATGCCTTCATTCAGAGTCTTGGCAAGGCCAAAATTGGATTGATGGAAGACAGCTCGAATGCGGGGGTCGCGCTCGGCGTATTCACGAATCGTTTCGGGTGATCTATCAGTTGAACCATCGTCAATAATGAGAAACTCAAAATCAGCAAAATCCTGGACCAAGATGGATTCTATTGCTAAGTTTAAAGTCGAACCCGCATTGTAAACTGGAAGAAGAACAGAAATTTTCATGTGCCCTGGAAAAGTTCATTGCATAATTGACTTAAACCAAATTCTATATCAATCAATGGTTCCCACCCCAGTTCTACTTTTGCTTTTGTAACATCTAGGACAACCCAGGATGGAAGGTGATCGAAAGATGCATCTAGTGTTGGATTCCCCCTTGTAATTCTGCGACCAGAATACTTTTCGAGCATCCCAAGAATTTGATTGACGGAATAGCCTTTGCCACTTCCGACATTGAAGATCTCAAATGATTCTCGGGGTGCGAGAACCAATTCAAATATGCGGCACATATCTTCCAAGTGTATGTAATCACGCACATTTTTAGGGCTGCCGAAAATTATAACTGGCTGCTCATGGATTATTTGATGTAGGGCTACTCCAATCAATCCTTGCAGCCGCTCAGGCGGCAACAACACACCATATGGGTTAGCTATTCTGAGACAAGTTGCTGTAAGCCAGCCCTCTTTCGCAGCCATTCTCAAATAATGTTCCACGGCCATTTTTTGAATGCCATACGACGTTTCTGGCATGCAGGTGTCTGATTCTTTAAACAATTTCTTCCCCTTGCAATAACCATAAACCGCTCCCCCGCTGCTTGAATAAATAAAGTGCGGCCTGTGATGCTGTTCCCTGATGGCCTGTATGAGATTCAATGTAGGAACCATGTTTTCCATGGCATCGCTGGGCAGATCCCAATTGGAGTTGAGAGGTGTGTTGGTATGGGCCAAATGAACGACCACATCCAAGTCCTCAAGAAAAGCCTCGCAGGCCTTGATAGAACCCAAATCTCCCCGCTGCCAGCTCACTTTCCCCTCGTCACAGCGATTCTCCAATGGCATTGTCCGGGTAAGGGCCCGTAGGGCATAATTATGATTTTGTAAAAAATAATTCAGAAGATAGGGCCCCAAAAAGCCAGTGGCGCCGGTGATTCCAATGTTCATTGTATATCTGATTAATATACTGTTTTAGACTTCAAATCTTTTAGGCTGAGTCGCAATATTGCGAAAAACGGACGCATAAGAATGGAACATTTGTTGAATGTCAAGTTCCTTTCTGGCTGCCTTTCGGGTGTTCAGTTTCATCTTTTCTCGAAGAGGTGTGTCGTCAAGAATGAGTGTTATTTTTGAGACAAACGCTTCGATATCGGCTGAGTTGCAGAGAAAGCCCGTATGCCCATCGCTCACCAGTTCACATAGACCTCCTACCTTCGATGCAACCACCGGAATTCCCGTGGCAAGACTTTCCAAAACAATATTGGGACGTCCGTCGACACGAGATGGGACAACCACGACATCACATCGAGGCAAATGTTCAGACACATCGACGATTCCCAGCAACTGCACACGGTCTTGCAGCTTCCGGGTTTTGATTTCTCGATCAATTTGTTCGCGGAGCGGACCATCACCCCCCATGACGAAGTGAATGTCATGACGATGTCTCACCTGAGATGCGATTTCCACAAACACATCCACCCCCTTTTCTCCTGAAAACCGACCAAAGTATCCTACTATAAATCTCCCGTTCGATTCAGAGGGAATGCTTTCTAGCTTTTTAGCATGAGGCCAAGGTTTATATTTCTCTAAATCCACGCCGTTTTCTATCAGCTTGACGCGGTCTAAATCAGCCCCTTGGGCAAGAAGCCATGAATGAACCCATCGATTTTCCGCGATCGTGAGATCAATACAATAATCATACTTACGATTATTGGCAGTGTGTCCGACTTCATTAAACAGAAGATCAACTATTTTTACTGAATTGAAGTGAGTTTTTATTTCCGGCAGAAAATCATAAACGAATGATGAGCCCACCTGCCAAAGTATTTGGATGTTTCTTGTACGCAATAAGTCAAAAATAAATAACTTCCATTGGTTTTCAGGGAGAAAACGCCGCAGATGATAGATTTCTTCTGTGGCTGGTTTGAACCAAGAAGTTGTATCTGCCCATTCTGGATTTGCGGTAGATGTAGTAAAGATGGTGAAGTTAAAGCCGCGCTTTGAAAGATTACAGCAAATTTGACTAATGACCCTTTCGGCGCCCCCCATGGTCAAATATGGCATCGCAATCAAGATATTGATTTGACCATTCTTTTGTCGTTGAGCACGAGATAGGTCACTAAAACCATTTTTCAATTGCCCTTGATAGGGATCACCAAAAAAGTCATGAGATTGATGCTCATCTAGTAGTTTGGCATGCTTCAATCTAATCCATTCAACAATATTGTCGTGTTTTACCAGTGTCGCATCAATCATCGACTGACCGTGTTTTCGGTAAAAGAAGAGGGGCTCGGGGATGACAGTCGCCCTTGCCCCCGCTGCAGCCATTCTTATCCAAAATTCCCAATCCTCATACCCATCCGTCATCTTTTCATCATAACCACCTATTTTGTGCCAGAGCGATGGGCGGAATAAAGCAGCATTAATCATGCAGTTGGACTCAAGCAGGGCGTTTAATGAAAATTGACCTGGCTTTAGAATGGAATCATCGTTTTCAAAATTCTGCTGCCAACTTCCGCAAATGTCTAATCCCTCTGTTTCTAGACGATACAAGCACCTTTCCAGATAAGTCGGAGCTATCTTGTCATCGGCGTCCAGGCAGCAAACATATTTCCCCCTTGCGGCGCGGATTCCACGGTTGCGGGCGGCAGAAAGCTTGAGGTTTTTTTGCCGAATGACCTGTGTCTTCGGCTTTCGCAGACCATCAAGAATCCGCACTGTTTCAGGATCGTCCGAACCGTCATCGACAACGATGATTTCCAAATCCTGCCACGTCTGGCTCAATACCGAATCAATGGCCTCCTCAACATATTGTCCATAATTGTAACAAGGAATAACCACACTCACGAGTGGTTTGTCTTTTGGCCATTGCCTATCCCAAAGTTGTTTTTTTTGTTTGTAAAATGTTTTTTGTATACGATACAAGATATTTTTCATGGGGGTTTTGATCCAAAAACGCAAAAAAAACCAGGTGAAGCGTAAGGGAAATAATAAACACAACCGTTTACTATGCCTGGCATCTCGAAAGATAGTTGCCAACTTGTAGGTTCGTGAGGTTGCTAAATTCTCCATTTGGCTTAGTTGATTCTGAAATGCCTGCTCAGTGCTCTGCAATTTCTGATGCAAGAGATTCAAATGATCTTCCAACCACTTCTTACCCTGTTCCTGCTCATGATATTGCCTTAGAATTTCAGAGAGCCGACCTTTGTAAGTGTCTAATATTTCTGCGAGTTCTGCCAATTCGTCATGCTTTTCATCAGCCATCCCCCTCAGTACCTGGAGCAACCACGGTACTTTTTCCGCAGTAGAACGCCATATCTTCAGCCAATCGATGAATTTGAGTACAAGTTCCAGTTCTTGCACATCCAAGCGCGACATTTCTAATGTGCAAGACAATGAAAAGTCCTCTTGCGATTCTGGCTCATGACCTTCCTGACTTTTCTCAGACCCTGATAACACATTTTCTTTAAGATCAACTGTGGCGACAAGAAAACCGCTTGGTGAATGAGGACGTATAAATTCGAATTCGATTTCCTGGTGACAAGCATTTGAAACAAAATTAGCAAGTGGTGCCAAATTAATTCTATAGCCAAGATCAAAATGCCGACCCAAGGAATAAACTGAGCCCGCAGAATTCCCTCCGAACCGGTTCAAATAAATGGGTTGAACGGTGTTGGCTGGGTTGCAGAACGAAACCGAGGTTGCGAAGCATAACAATTCTGGATGGCTATCGAAAAATCGTTGTTTGGTTTGGTCCAAAAACACTTCCAGTCGATTCGGATTTGTGACGTCGGATGACTGACTGATTAAAGGCAACACATCCCTGGTACGGTAGATGGAACTGGAGACCTCTAACGGATACCCAAAATCATATTGAGCGGTTGTCCAGTTGAACTTAAGAATACGCGAAGAGACTGCTTCAAATATTGGTGCCTTCTGGAAGGCATTGTGCGAATAGCACAAAGTAGTATTCCGCCCCAATCGCAGTGAAAAACCAATCGACTCGGTGTTCTCTCGGAGACCCTTCAGAATCTCGCCTATAGACCACGGTCGCACGAAAATATTGTCGTCGACCACGAACAAAACGTAAGAAAAGCCGTCCATCGCCTCAACCAAATCATTTTGGAAGGAGTCTTCCCGAATGAACACCACTTCCTTATAAACCTCGGATAACATTTTGTATTGCTTCTCGTATCTTTCGCTTGAAGATGTATAGATAACTCGTTGGCAGCATTTTCTAACATCCTGACAATGTGTGACAAATGACCTGAGACATGCGTCCAACTGCAGCGCTCTGTTTTTACTAAAAAAAATAGCTATGGTTTGAACTTCTTTGTCCATTCGGGCTAAATCAGGATAGGGGAAGGCCTCGCGGCCTTCGCCCTCCTACACCACCGTGCGTACGGGTCCGTACACGGCGGTTCATATAGTCTTAGCTAAAGCTTCGTAACGATCGAAGAGTGCAAGGAGTCCCCTTTCGGCAAAGAAACGGTTCGGCATTGCTAGTTTTGCCGGCTTCATATTAGACATGGCCCATGGGCCTTTGCGGGAACCCGCGAGACATCGAGCTTGATAGTCGCCGACACCCAAGGCCCGAAGGCCCTTGTAGCGGGTATGACAGCTTTTGATCCATTGCTTCATGACAAAACACCGCAACCGCCGACGTATCCAGCTATCCAGATCTCTTAGGATCGTCGGTGTTTCGATCAGTCTGTAATATCCGAGCCACCCTGTGAGAAATTTGCTTAGCTCTTTGACAACTTGAAACAGGCAGATACCCCTGGACCGGCGCGTAATCTGTTTGATTCGGTGCTTGACGCCCTTTAGGGCCTTGTCGGAAAGTTTTATCTTGAGTTTCCGGCCCGAGGTGAAGCTGAATCCCAGAAACCTTCGCTCCTGAGGTTTGGCCACCGCACTTTTTTAGTGGTTGACCTTAAGCTTCAGCCTCTTGGCCAAGAAACGCTCGATTGATTCCATTACACGCTTCCCGGCACGTTCAGAGCGCACGTAGATGTTACAGTCGTCTGCATAGCGGCAAAATTTATGGCCGCGTCTTTCCAGCTCCTTGTCCAGCTCGTCCAAAAGGATATTGCTGAGCAAGGGTGACAAAGGACCGCCTTGGGGCGTGCCCTCATAGCGTTCCTGAACAACGCCATGGACCATAATGCCCGCCTGCAAGCATAGCCGAATCAGACGCAACATCCGCTTGTCCGTGATACGCTTGGCGAGCCTGCCCATGAGGATATCATGGTTTATCCGGTCAAAGCACTTCTCAAGATCTATATCCACGACCCATTCGTAACCCTGTTCTATGTATCTCTTTGCCCGGCTCACCGCCTGGTGGGCGTTTCGACCCGGCCTGAAACCATAGCTGTGGGGTGAGAAAGTAGGGTCGTATATCGGATTTAGGGTTTGAAGCAATGCCTGCTGGATGAACCGATCCACTACGGTAGGAATACCCAATTTTCGGGTACTTCCACCAGGCTTTGGTATCAGCACCTGCTGCACCGGCTGCGGCTTGTATTGCCCGTGTAGCAACTGTTCGCGGATCTCTGGCCAGTGGGCTCTCAGATAATCCTTGAGTTTGTCCACTGTCATTCCGTCTATGCCCGGGCTGCCTTTGTTGGCACAAACTCGCTTCAATGCCTTCCTGAGGTTCTCTCTTCGGACCACCTCCTCCATCACTGCGGTCTTTATGGGTTCGGTTCTCTCGGATGCCGCTGTCACTTGACACACCGAGCCCT
>CAZHBL010000064.1:0-15053 GCA_964530105.1 uncultured Pirellulales bacterium
TGAGGCTGAAACGGTGCTCGATGTAGTGCCTGAGAATATCGCTGATCCGTTCGTAGAATTCCTTGATTTTTGCCGCGCCGACGAGGTCCTCTTTGACCAGCGCCCGCAGCCGTTCGTATGCAATCTCATGGGCCGGCTTGAAAATTCTTACAAGTTCCTTGACCCGCTTGCCTCGCAAATACAGCCACAGTCCTGCGGCGGCAGCCACGACAACTATGCCCAGCCCCCAAACCCAGGCAAAAGATTTTGGCCGGGGCATATCCAGGACACCTTCGATATCCTCGATCTTCAATTCGGCCCTCTGCTCGCCGAGTAATGAGGTTACCTCGATATCGATTGGTTCGGTCGTCAATTCGTATTTCTTGTCTTCCGGACTGTTGACATCGTGGAACTCGAATGTGAATGCCGGGATGGGATATGTGCCGGACAGAAATGGTTCGAGACGGTACCTGTACGTGCTGACGACGCGATTATTCGGATCGAGCTTGTCACCCAAATTGTCCCAGTCGACAATCCCGAAGCTTTCGAGCACTTTATCGACCTTCGGCATTTGGACTTCGTAGCCCGGCTCGATAGCGGCTTTGAGCTCCAAAAGAACTGTTTCGGCAATCGTCATTTTGGCCTTGTCGGCGCGGACGTGGACGGTCAGAGGTCCCCGTTCGTAATCTTTGTCGATTTCGAATTTTACTTTGTCTGCCTTGCCGTCCGATTTCTTTCCGCATCCTGCGCATAACCAGAATACGCCACAGCAGAGCAGTATATGTAAGATGATTCTATTTTTAGCTGAATTTCTTACCATATTTGTTCAGTGTCACTTATTTTTCGCTCCTGCGGAATTTTCCTTCGACTCGGTCTGGCTCGCACCGCTCATTGCGGATGTGTGTATAATGACGTTATATTTATCCATCATCTGTTTTAAGTAGCTGCTTTGTACATCCTGGCGTTTCTGGTTGGCGAGCATTGATATGACCTGCTGGCTGACTTCATCAAGTGTTTTCTGCCGTTCGGGGGTGAGAGTTTCAATCTTGACGATTTCCCAGCCCTTGTCGGTTTTGAAAGGCTCGTCCAGAACTTTCGGTGCCTCGACGGCGAATATCTTCTTGTTCAGCTCTTCATAGGTCCCGATGCCGGAAACGTAAGAATCCTTTTGAACTTCGGTTTCAATTTTGCCGGCCTTTTCTTTGGTACTTTCGTCCTTCGAGAACTGCTTTGCCAGCTCACCGAGATCTTCGCCGCCCTTAATCCGTCCGAGCAACTCGTTCGCTTGCTGTTGATCATCGAGAAGGATGTGACTGATTTTTGCCTTGGGCGGTTCGATAAATTTATCTTTATTGGCCGTGTAGTATGTCTGAACGTCAGTCTCTGTAATGTTGATTTTGCTTGCAAGCTCCTTGTTCATTAGAAGCTGGCTGAGAGCGCCTCGAGTTAAATGGTCGATCAGTTGTTTGGCTTCCGGTTTTTCCGCCAGATTATCTTCGAGGGCCTGTCTGTATAAGACTTCCTGCGCGATCCATGCCTGTAGGTACTGCTGCTTGGCCTGCGGATTTTTGTACTGTTCCAGCATCTTTTTCTTTTGTTCGTCGAACTGCTCCGGCGTCATAAACGGCGCCATAGGCTCAAGCTGGTTCTCAATGTCGCTTTCGATGAAGCCGTCAAGATCGGCCTCAGTTATTTTTTCGGCACCGATTTCAGCGACGATTTTGGCACCCGCCGCGGGGGCTACTTCGAGACTTGTGCGATCCATTAATTCGTATCGCAGTGCTGAGAACTTACCGAGCTTCTCAAAGCAGTTTTTAATATGGGTGCTGATTTGCGGTTTGAGTTCGTTAAGTTCCGTTGCGCCCTCGCTGCGATAGAAATACTCAATCGCCTGATCGTACAGATTCGCCTTTTCCAAAAGCGTGCCGATCTGAAAGAGTATCCTGGCCCGCTCAGCATCGGTCAACTTGTCGGCCGTGAGATAATCTTCCCAGACTTTCGCTGCTTGCAGGTGTAGGTTACGCTGGGTGAGCTTGGTGGCTAATTGTTTGATTTGCTCTGGAGAAGAAGACGAGCCTACGATGTCAGGTGCCTGTTCCCAGGCCGCCGGATTCAAAAAAAGGTTAGCCGTGGTCAAGCCGATCAGGATCAAGAGCAGCACAATCAAGAGCCAATTCATGGCAGTACTTCTTTGTTTTTTCTCAGGGAGCGAAAAATTCAATTTTTCTTCCATAATTTTTAACTCCTTCAGTTTTTTATTATCTGCTTAAAAAGCCATCAAGTTACTGTTAATGCCGCCTATGCCGCATGTGGAAAAAACGAACCAGGTCCTGCACGTATGGCTTGTCCGTATTGATATCGATACAATCCACGTTAATTGTTCGCAGCATGTTTTTCAGCTCATCGAATCGTTGTGCGCTTGTGCTGCTGTATTGGTTTCTGAATTTCCTGCTGGAGGTATCGACGAGAATAATCTGTCCGGTCTCGGCATCTGCAAATTCAATGAGTCCGACTCCTGGAAGTGTAATCTCGGCCCGGTCGCGCACCGATACGGCGATGATATCGTGACGCTTGTTCAGAAGGCTCAGAGGCTTCTTGAAATCGGTTTCTATAAAATCGGACACGAGAAACACGGTCGCTCTCTTGCGTATCACCTTGGCGAGATAATCCAGGGCCTGGGGAATATTGGTTCGCCTCCTGGGCATTTTGAAATAAAGCAGCTCGCGAATCAGCCTGAGCATGTGCCGGATTCCCTTTTTGGGAGGGATATACAGCTCGATGCGGTCGGTGAAAATCAACAGGCCCACCTTGTCGTTGTTCTTGGCCGCGGCGAATGCCAAGACGGCACAGAACTCGGCTGCCAGCTCATTTTTCATCTTGTTGACGGTTCCGAAGTCACCCGAGGCGCTTAAGTCAACCGCAAACATGACCGTCATTTCGCGTTCCTCGACGAACCGCTTTATGTATGGTCTGCCCGTGCGGGCTGTTACGTTCCAGTCGATGGTGCGGATGTCGTCACCCGGCATATACTCGCGGACTTCGTCGAACTGCATCCCCCGGCCTTTGAAAACACTCTCGTACTGGCCGGCAAAGCTGGCGTTTACCGCCCGGGACGTGTAAATCTGAATCTGCCTGATTTTTTTTATAAGTTCCTTGGGTATCATCGTAGTTTAAAGCCAAGTCAACGGCACTCTTCTTACGGTACTTCGATACTGTCGAAAATTGTTTTGATAATATCTTCGCTGGTTTTGTCTTCGGCCTCGGCTTCGTAGCTGACGATAACTCTGTGACGCAGAACGTCGGGGCCTATGCTCTTGACATCTTGCGGGGTGACATAGCCCCTTTGCTGGACGAATGCGTGTGCTTTTGCAGCGACGGCAAGGTAAATGGTTGCCCTTGGTGAGGCACCGTAGTTGATGAAATTGGCCATTTTTATGCCGTACTTGTCGGGCTCCCTTGTGGCGCAGACGATATCAACGATGTAATCCTTGATTTTTTCGTCAATGTATATCTCATCGATGACGTTTCTGACCTGAGAAATATCTTCCGGACTGATAACCGCTTTGATATCAAATTGAATATCCGTCGCAGCCATTCTGTCGAGAATTTGTCGTTCCTCGTCCTTGTCGGGGTAATCAATTTTGAGCTTCAGCATAAAGCGATCCAACTGTGCCTCCGGGAGCGGGTACGTTCCCTCCTGCTCGATCGGATTTTGCGTAGCAAGCACCAGAAACGGTCTTGGCACGGGAAAGGTTTCATCGCCGATAGTGACTTGTCTTTCCTGCATGGCTTCGAGCAAGGCACTTTGGACCTTGGCCGGCGCCCTGTTGATCTCGTCGGCCAAGATAATGTTGGCGAAAATAGGACCTTTGCGTGTGTGAAAATCGCCATCCGATTGCCGATAGATTTGTGTGCCGATCAGGTCTGCCGGCAGCAGGTCGGGGGTAAACTGAATACGTTTGAAATCGGCGTTGATTGCACGGGACAGAATCGTTACGGCCATCGTTTTGGCCAGGCCCGGCACGCCCTCAATCAAAATATGCCCGTTTGCCAGCAGGCCTATCAACATGCGCTCGAGCATATATCGCTGCCCGACGATGACTTTGTCCATCTCTGCAAAAAGCGCCCTTACAAATTCACTTTTCTGCCGTACCATTTCTCCGATCTGCTTTACATCTGTTGCCATAAGGATTTCTCCTTTAAAATCTTGCCTTCGGTACAATAATTTCTTTAATTTGTGCCCGATTGAAATTATGGGCGTTTGTACATTTAAAACGTGTAAATTAATACTACGGTTTAGCCCTTAAAAAAGTTCGTATTATGCACAAAAAAACCTTTAAAATTAGGGGCCTGAAATTACATGCCGATAATCGTTTATTTCCCGCATTATCCGTTATATGGATGCTTCCAGGGCTTGCGATATTCGCGCTGCAGCAATTTGGCGGCTTTGGGATTGCCGGTGATTGTCTGAGATTCCCGGTCCCAGGTAATCTTGCTCTCTATATCATAAGCAATCATCGCCAATTTCACGGCGGCGGTGGAATAATATCCTTCTTCGGTGGTACAAAGGGGTTGCTTACGGCTTTGCACGGCTTGGAGGAATTCAGCCATGTGCTCTGTGGCCATATCGGACGGGACATCGTTAACTTTGTGCTGCGTATCTTTTCCTTTTGGAATGATGATCCATTTTCTGTCTGTTACAAAAACAGTTCCTTTTTCTCCGTAAAAGAAGATACCGTTTGAAACCTCAGGATTGTACTCTTGCGCTCCCCACATACGGTGACGCCAGATTACCGGGCAGGCGTCGAAATCGAAATGTACAGTCAAAATATCGGGCGTAGTAATCTTGTCTTTGAAATAGTAAATCCCGCCGGCAGCCTGTACCGACCGCGGCATAGTCAGGCCCAAAATCCAACGGGCCGCGTCGATCAAATGAATGCCCCAGTCAACCAGGTGGCCGTGTCCGTATTCTTTTTCCAGCCTCCATGCGAAATGACCGATTTGCGGGCAGTATGGCAGCTTTGGTGCAGGCCCACACCACGAATCCCAGTCTAATGATACCGGCGGCTGCTGCGGCGTAGTGTCTAATATATTGGCTGTATAGTAAATTTGCGCCTCGGCCTGGATGATTCGGCCGATATTGCCTTGTTGAATATACTGCCGGGCCTGTTGAATTGCCTTACTTTGCCGGCGCTGGAAGCCGATTTGCACTATCCGGCCGGATTTCTTCGCCGCTGCAACCATTGCCATGCCTTCGCGTATGTCATAGGCCAATGGCTTTTCACAGTATATATCGAGACCTTTTTCCAAGGCGGCAATAAACATCAGCGCGTGCCAATGCGGCGGCGTTGCAATAATCACAGCTTCTAAACCTGGAGTATCGAGAAGCTCCTCGTAGGATTTGAAAGTCTTAGGTCGTGAGTCCTGCAGCTTTTCGACTTCGTCCGCACTGTTCTTGAGGTGTTCGCTGTCGATGTCGCACAGGGCAATGATTTCCACGCCGCCGACCTTTAAAGCCGATTTCACGTCCACCATGCCATACCAACCACAGCCGATTAGACCGGTTTTTAGCTTGGCTTTTCCTGCGTTATTTGAAGCCCCGCGAAGTATTGTTGTCATAGCCACAGTGCCGGCCACCGTCGTTCCAATGAATTTTCGCCTGTTCATCTTATCCATCGTAAATGTCCCTTCTGCCCGAATAGGCAATGCAAACTTTATGAATTTCAGTTCAATATGACAATGTCAGCTAATCACACACTATAAGTTTTGACTGCAAATTATGATACCTGCCTTAACAGAATTGTCAATAAGTCCTCATTGTCCTTTACTTTCCCTCAAGGAAAATGTACTATAGTAGTGTTCTAAGAAATTAGGTACGAGACTAAAAGGACATAATATATGAAAAATTGGGTGAAATTGGTTTTATTAGGGATTTTCCTGGCTACTACGATGGCCGGTTGTAAGAAGGGTGGGTGAGGCTCCTCCGCCCAGTGCGGCGTACATGTTGTACGCGCCGATAGTTATTCCCTCGAAATCAGGAATAAATTGTTATGTTTCGGGATTCCAACTCAAAGCAGGAATGACGGAATAGCAAAAGAGAAAATAATTTAATAGAAACGGCACTTGTTGCCTTTCAATTCTTCAATACGAAAACGAAAGTAGGATCGAGAGGATATCGGCCGAACCGCTCGCCGTAAATCGCAAGCCCTCCCGGCATCGCTTCGTCCGCTTCCAGCCTCAAAACTATTTCTTTTCGAGAAGCCGCTTCCTGCAAAACCGATTTTGGCATATGGGCGTTAACTAAGTAACCGTATGAGCCAGCTTCGTGCAGCTTTCCGTCACGTTTCTGGCTGTACCAGGAAAGGATTCCGCGGTGGTCCGCCGGGTCATCTTGCAGATCGAATGTCCCTACTGCCCGGCCGGCCACGCGTATGCGAACGGCGCTCGGGTAACGAGTCTCATCGGTCATCGGGTAGGAGTTGGGATTCGAGCTGGGATCGTGTGTCCCCTTGCCCCGCATGAAATCACCTCCCTGCCTGCGTGCGCCTTCTTTGTCCTTGCCGAAGAGCTGCTTTGCGGAGACTTCTACGCGGAAGTCCGCTTCCGCAATGTCCTCGACGTTCAGGCCGGCGGGCCACGGCAGGGAATATTCGAAATACCCCGCTCCGGCACCATTAACTTTCAGCCCTTCGAGCACGTTCCACTGTTTAACAGACCATTCGGCCTTCCTGAAACTGTTCGGGGCAAAACGAACCACTTTGATTTTCCCGGAATTTGTAGTGATTGTCTCTTCGCGGGCAGATTCGCCGTCCGATACTAAATACGTCGTAAAATTGTGGTGTAGTACGTTTCCCGATCCATCTTCCAAGGCCAGGCTCAGTACCGCCAGCGCCGGCTTGTCGGGCATTGTCACCGGCAGTGGTTTTAGCTCCTTACTCATCCAGGGGCTGTAAGAAATAGTGCGTTGGTATTGTGAGTAAGTTTCCTGTCGGCCTAATGTGTCCCAGCCGAACAGCTCGGCGTGCAGTGTTAAATTGCCGCTGACCGCTGCATCCGTCATAAAGGATGCGTAAAGAGGCACTTGGATATTCTCGCCCGGTTTGACGTTGCGGCAAAGCTCTCTTTCCGAGGCTAAATAAAACCGGTCATGCAAGTCTCTAAGGCTCATGCCATCGATGAGTTCAGGCATGCCGGTGTACTTGTCAGAACGGTCATATTTGTAGTAGCCGTTCCATTCGTTGATGACGTCATGATGCTCGGTGTAAAGCCAGCCGCAAAGCTTCGGATGCCGCCTGAACTCGTTCATCATAATATGGTAGTCCCAGCTCCAGTCGACGTCGCCGGCGCTTCCTTGATAGCCCCAGACGTTGCCGCATTCGCTGTTGAGCAGGGGTTGGTTGGCCTGGGTGCGTCCGCCGATGAAGTTCCACTTCGAGCCGGGATAGGTGTCACTGGTAATCTGTTCCAAAAGCTCACGCCATCCGTATCCTGGTAAGTATGCGTGCCAGCTATTGATGTCGGTGGCGACGTGATCGTGATTGCAGGGCGAGTTGTCTTCCACCAGCCGGGTCGGATCGAGCTTCTTGGTCAACTGATAAATTGATGCCACCCATTCCTGAGTTTCCGGCGTATAGCCTTTATTCCCTGTTCGCAGTCCCCACGTTTCGTTGAAGTTCACCCAGTAGAAAATCGCAGGATGGTTATAGTCCCGGCGAATCATGCCTCGAAGCGCAGTTTCGGACTCCTGCCGCATATCGGCGTCGGGCGGCCCCCAACTATTGGGGACATCAGCCATAATCAGGACTCCGAGCCGGTCGGCCCAGTACAGTTTGCGCGGCACTTCGACTTTGATGTGAATTCGATTCCCGTTCAGGCCGATGCGCCGCGAGCGTAATATTTCGTCCCGCATGAATTTATCACTGGGGAAAGTATAAAAACCTTCTGGATGATAGGACTGGTCCAGCGTCAACTGCAGGTATATCGGCTTATCGTTCAGCGCGACATAGGGGAAATCCGTGCCGGGAAGATTGACTACGCTGATCTTTCTCATGCCGAAGTATGTGGAAACACGATCTTCAATTTCGCCGGGCCCCGACAATACCGCTTCGACCTCGTAAAGATAAGGGTCCTCCAGTGACCACAAACGCTGCTTATCAATGCTCACTTCAAACTCTATTTCCCCGGCTCCCTTAGGAATCCTTTGGGTAATATTCGGATTCGCCAGGTCATACGGCTTAAATTGAAGTTTAAGGATCATATCCGCCGGTGCTGGTTTGTCGAGAGTTGCCTTTACAACGACTTTCTTGTTGTCGATATCAGGTGTGAAATGAATCATCTCCAGGACTATCGGTGGGCGGGATTCCAGATAGACGGTCTGCCAAATCCCGGCGGCCCTGCCGTAGCCCTGCTTACCCTCTAATTTGAATTTATGAGGAGTGTCGTCGACCCGCAGGACAAGACGATGAGTTGTCCCTTTTTTCAAGTGCGGCGTAAGATCGAACTCGAAAGGAGTGTAGCCTCCCTGGTTTTCGCCCAGCGGGTTTCCATCCAGCCAGGCCGTTGTGTGCCAGTCGCAGGCGCCGATAACCAGAAAGACCCGCTGATCCAGCCATGATTCGGGAACGGTTATTGAACGGGTGTACCAGCCGATGTCCGCATTATCTTCAATTCCAGACAGTTTCGAGCCCCAGGGAAATGGAACCATAATAGTCTCGGGGAAATCAGTGCCGGCCTTGAACCACTGCTGTTTTTGCCCCACGTTCTCTTTGTCGAAGCGGAATTGCCAGGGACCGTTTAGATTGAGCCATTGCGGCCTCTGAAAATCAGGGCGCGGATGTTCGGGCAGAGGTATGTTTTCGCTGCTGAACGTTTGGCCCCATAAGGAATTTCCGCCGCAAATCAGCAAAACCAGTACTAAGGAAATGCGCATTTTGTTTGATATCGATTCCAGCATATTTACCTCTCTGTAATTATCCGACAAATCGATTCTTTTATTTGAGTAGGTTTTCCAGCAGGAACAATCCGCTCTTGCCGGGAGCTACTATATCTATGTCACCGTCTGCATCTATATCGCAAGCGGCGGTGTTGATACCGAAACCGACGTCACCGCCCTCGTGTATGAGATGGCGCTGCCATTTATGCTCGTTACGGTCAAACTTGTAGTAGTAAACGCATTTCGGATCGTTGCCTCCGGGATCGTGGCTGTTGTGGGCATGAAAGCGTTTGCCGGTGACAAGCTCATCGATGCCGTCGTTGTCGAGATCGGCCAAAAGCAAAAAGTGAGGCTGCGACCAGGAATCGTCAATAAGATGCTTTTGCCAGGAGCGGCTTCCGCCGGAAGCGCTTTGCTCCAACCAGTATATCCCGTAATTGTGCCCCATCCCCCAGATTATATCGGCATCTCCATCTTCATCCACGTCGTGTACGAGGATGGGTATACTGGTTGCGCCAAGGTTGAATTCCGCGTGCCATACCCATGGCTCGCTCGTATCAGTGGTCTGTTCGAGCCAGCCGGCCGGAGCGATTATGTCACACCTGCCGTCTCCGTTAACGTCCCCGGCACCAATACCATGGGCGGCGGCCTGTTTCGGTAGCTGGTGCTTGGTCCATTTCACGCCGTGCAGTTCTGCTTTGTCCCGGCTAAATTCGTACCACGCAGCCTGGCCCATGATATTAGGCAGAACGTCGAGCTGCCCATCGCCGTTGATATCAACGGCCAAAGCCGTCTCGATGTTGCCCGGCGTGTCGATGTCGATGACCTCGAACTCACCGCCGGACTTGCCGGGATTGCGAAGCCAGAAAATCTTCTTGTTGTGCCACGCTGCGTCGGCAATATCGATCCAGCCGTCGCCGTCGATGTCCATAGGCAGGTTGGCAAAATCGTAATAATAATCGCCCTCTTCGGTTATATCGCGCACAAAGTGCTTTTTCCACGCCGGGGCTTCGTACCAGAAGCCGCCGCAGAAAATATCGAGCTTGCCGTCACGGTTGATATCGGCTATGCCGGCTGCTTCGAAGCGGGAATCAGCGTTGATTATATGCAGGCGAAAACCTTCGCCGAGTTTGGGTGATTCATCAGGGGCCGGCAGCTTCGCTGGTTTAGGAGCCACCCTGGTCATGGGCGCAGGTTTATATGTACTGACGGGTGGTGCCGCGCCGGTCTGGGATTTGACACGTAAATCTTTGATGGGAAGGCCGTCCGGGCCGACAATACGAGTGCATACCGACCAGCCGCCGCCGCCCTGGGTGACTTTAAGCATCAGTTCGTTAGGACCCTGTTTCAATTTGATGGGAGCCATGTCCTGGTCAACAACCTGGCCGCGGTCAACGTTGTTGCTATGAACCTCTGTACCGTTTAGCCAGGCCTTGATCCCGTCATCACTGCCCATTAAAAGGATTGCGTCGGTGGCTTCCTGGGCGATTATCTCTGTCTTGAGATAGGCTACACAATCGGTTTGGTTGGGAAAACTTCCCATCAGATTTATTGTATCACCCGCCGGGGCGGTGTACCATTTCACGGTTTCGCCCTGTTTTTCAGGTCCGAAGGCAAGATCGAATACTGCAATTGCCCCAACAACACCCGTCTTGCGGTAAGGTCCACACACAAGCCAATCTCGAATAAAAGGCCCTCCGGCCGCCGGCTTGACCCTCAAAGCCCAGGCACGTTTGACGATAGCCGGCATTTTACAGTGTTCCAGAACCTCGGTGGCCACTTTGTTGGCGAGTTGCGGATTAGCGTCAGCCAGGGATTCGGCGATACTGACGGCAGCGAGACCGGCTTCGTTAACGAGTTCCGGATCATCCAGGTATCGCAGCGACATTTCGAGCGCCTCGGTCAGCGGAATCCGGCTCAGTTGACTCAAAGCCATTTTTTTCTCTTCAGTTCGACCGGCTAACGAAAGGGCTGCACGTATTAGCGCCAGACGCGCGGTAGGGTCAGGTTCACGGCCGGCCACGGTGATGCCTCCACGCAATGCAAGGGTACGTAAGGACGGATCGGAATTAGTACGGGTTATTTCGAAAAGTTTCTCCGCTGGTGTTGCATTGGGCCATTGTGTCAGCAAACGAATGGACTCACGTACGAGTTGTGCATCGCTGTTTTGAGTGGACTTTAACATCTCGGTCAGTGCTGCGGGAGTAGCAATTTCCAGGAGCAGCGGTAGTGCATAACGACGCTCCGAAGCCGGCAGGCGGTTCATTGCCGCGATTACCTGGCGGCTGACTTGATCTTTGTCGGGAGTTGCCTGACAAACTGCGTTAAGTGCCTTCAGAGCGGCGTTACGATCGGAATCGGATTTTGACGTGACAATAAGATCGAGCAGCGGCAGGAGGGTATCTGTCACAGCCAGGCGACGCAGTGACTCCAACGCGGCAAGACGGATAGTTTCTTCCGGTGCGTTTGCGTATTGTAACAACATCGGCGCGGCCGCGGTGTCGCTACGTTTGCCCAATGCAAGAAGTAGTTCGACCTTCTCCATGGTCTCGGCTTGTTTGAGATATGCCAGAAGGGCATCGCGCACACCAGGACCATGTATGCGTGCGAGCGTGTCGCGGGCAGCCTGGCGTTCCGCCGGTTCACCATTGGCTGCTGCGTTTGCCAGGGCGGATATCATGGATGTGTCACTCAAATCGGCAAGAGCCTGCCATGCGGCTATTCGGACTTCCTGAAGTGGACTTTTGCTCGCAGTTCGGATAACCGGAAGTGCTTCGGCGCCGAATTGCAAGTATGCATTCAGTACTGCCTGCTGTGCTAAGGCGTCAAGGGAGTCCCACTGTTGCTGCAAAGTCTTGATCAGGCGTTGGTCTTTTGTTTCTCGCACCAGCTTGAGCGCAACAAGTCGGAGTTGCTCATCGTTACCAGTGAGAGCCTTGACGACAAGTTCCGGGCGTTGATTGTCGTTAGACAAAACCAGTCCGCGCCAGGCGGCGATGCGGATAGCAGATGGAACGTCGGCACCGAACAAATCGCCATAGAGTGCCGCGGCGCCTGAATTATCACCCGCATTCAGGCGGTTTTCCGCGCAGCCCAGCAGCGCTTCCAATACGGCGAGGCGTACCGAGGGAATCGAGTTCTCGCGCGCACCTTTCAGTGCAGCGACAGCTTGGTCGCTGCCAATTCTGCCCAGCGCAGAGGCGGTTTCTTTCGCTATCACAGCGTCGGCATCCGACATTAACGGCACAAGCAACGGCACCGACTCGGCGTCGTGGCGCCAACCGAGAGAATTGATTATACCTGCTTTTATCAGGCCGGAGGTTTTGGTTAGAGCTTCACACAAAGCAGCGGTTGCTTCTGGGCCTGGAATTCCCTCTAATGCGTAACGGGCGGCGTGACCAACGCGCTCTTCGCCCAGCAACACAGCCAGGGCCGGAACGGACTGGGTAGTGCCGTAAATTCTCAACTGCTGACACGCAGCGCATTTTTCAACTGCACCGGCCGAAGATTGCAGGATAGCGATTAGTTCTTGTTCCCCGGCGGCATGTATGGTACCGGCTGAAAGAGTTATGAACACGATAAGCAGGATAAGATTGAAACAATGAGTTTTCATAAGCTTCCTTTACTGCAATCAGATAAAGTCTTCATTGAAGGTTAGTTTAAAAACACCACGGCGCACGCGGAGTATAGGAGAGAAGGCGATTCGCGGTTTCGTCCCCGGGGAATTCAAGCGTCGCTGGATTCCAATGAACGTTGCGCTGTAAAGCCAGCGCAATACCACCTATCAGAATAGCATTCATGGTGTAAGCGGCAACCTCTGGATTACAGATAGTCTGCCTGCGCGTACGGATGCATTCCAGAAAATTTCCCGAGTGACTGTCGGCGTGATACACGCGCTTATCATCGGGCCGGAGCGTTTCCTTGAGAATACTCGCAGGATATGAGACGATGTTGTTGCGATCTACGGCGATGCGGCCCTCTGTACCGACAAAGCAGGCGCCACCCTCGCCGCCCACCGGTTCTCCGGGATAACCGGCGGAATGAACAACGACCCCGTTTTTGTAGTGGTAATGGACGTTGCTCTTATCGTATTCAACATCGATCGGGGCCTTGGTGTCGGGATTCACAGTCCACTGAATAATGTCATAGTGGTGTGGACTCCAGTTGACATCGCCGATGAACAGACCGGACAATGTATGTCCGGCTTCACCACCATACGGTCGCCAGGGCAACGGCCCGAGCCAGAGGTCCCAGTCAAATCCATCCGGTACGGCCACCGAGTTGTCGGAGGTCCAGGCAGTCGGCACAAACGCGCCCGGAAGGCGGTAGGCATAAACTTCCTTGAGTTGGCCGATGCGGCCGTTGCGGATGTATTCACAGGCCTGGCGGAACTTGCCGCCGTATTCCGAGCGTTGCTGGGTGCCGGCTTGGTAAATACGGCCGTAGGATCGTGCCGTCTCAACCATACTTTGAGCCAGTCGTACCGTAGCGGCGATGGGCTTTTCGCAGTAAACGTCTTTGCCCGAGCGTAACGCCATGATTGCCATTGGAGCAGCCCAATGATACGGCAGCGCAAGCAGCACGGCATCGATGTCAGTACGAGCGAGAACTTCCCGGAAATCATTGTATGCCTGCACGCCGTCATAGTTGGGCCGGCCGAACCGCTCGGCGTATATCTCATTGCACCGTTTCCAGGCGTATGTGCGACGTTCACGCCGTACATCGCAGACGGCTAACACTTGTACGTCGTCCCGGGCGACATACCCCCCGGGAACATACGTCCATGCACCGCCGAGCAGATGTCCGGTGCCTTGGCCCCCCAGGCCGATGAATCCCATGTTCACACGTTCACTCGGAGTTGTGCGGCTTTTACTCCCGGCACCAAGAGCCGAAGATGTGATAACATAGGGGACGGCAACAGCGGATACCGCCGCTCTAAAGAACTTTCGCCGTGTCATCTCTTTACGCTGCATCTGCATGTCCTTTCAAAAATTACCTGATGTCTTAGAATACAAGATTTCGTTGCCGGATGCTATGTATTTTTTCAAGTGGTGAGGCCATCCTGACCTTGTATTCTATTCAAGGGCGGGACGCCCTCGCTACGTAACAGCTTGCGGATGGTCGTCGCTGACAGCTTGAAGATCAGCGGCCAGAGCGTTCGATTCGACTTGTTCGACGGTTTTGCAGCCCGGGATAACGCATGTTACGGCCGGATGTTGCAGACACCATGCCATAGCCCAATGGGTCATTGAAACTCCCTTTGGAACTTCATTTTTGAAATTTGCCACCTCCTGGAAAATTTCCTGCCATTCGTCCTGGTTCTGCCAGGAGCTGCGGACGTCCGTGCCGGCGAACTTCGAATCTTTGCTGTATTTGCCGCTCAGAAATCCGCTGGCTAAAGGTACCCGAGCCAGCACACCCAGGTTCTGCCGGATGCAGGAGTCGAAAATTTTTCCCTCCGGTTTTCGATGGATCCGATTATATACGGCCTGGATTGCCGCAGCCCCGACTTCTGATGCCTTCTCGACCTGGTAAAAGCTGCCGAGCTTGCTGCTGATTGATATTCCCAGATGGCGAATCTTACCAGCGTCCACCTGCTTTTGCAGCATTTCCCACAATCCCGGCGTGTCGAACATTTCATCTGTCCCGCTATGGAACTGATAAAGATCGACATAGTTGGTCCTCAGCGCTTTCAGCGAGTTCTCAAGCTGCTTTTGAACCTGAGCGGCTTCGAACAGATTTTCCCGCTCGAAGTTCGGCATGAACTTGTGACCAAACTTGGTGGCGATGATCCACTTTTCCCGCCGGTCTTTGATGGCATGGCCGATCAGCTCTTCTGAAAGATGGTCTCCGTAACATTCCGCGGTATCGATAAGATTGATGCCCAGCTCGGCTCCTTTGTCGATCATCGCATCGACCTCGGCCTGCTCGAATTTCTTGCCCCACTCCCCGCCGAGCTGCCATGTTCCGATGCCGATGACTGAGACACTCATCCCCGTCTTACCTAGCCGGCGGTACTTCATAATTTATCTCCCTATAAACGATTATTGGTCAGTTTTGATATCATTATTCCGCCTGAGGAATTCTACTACTTCCCGGCGTGTATCCTCGATGGTACGCACGTTCGGTGAAATCTTCGTCA
>CAZHBL010000065.1:0-14702 GCA_964530105.1 uncultured Pirellulales bacterium
TTCAAGTATAAAATCCCGAAATTTATTAACTTTTTTTAGCCTTCTTTGTTCATGGTCTCAATTCCACCACTTTCGATAATCACTTTCATCTTTCTGCTATCTACTCTTACCCGCAGGGATAGAATCTACTCAAGGGTTTGGAATATACGTAAGACGCCACTATGGATAAACGTTGTAGCTGCTTAGTGGCCTTCATTTTTGGCCTGTTATCGAGCATCGATGATTTCCTTTTTATCTCTCAACATCTATTCATGCACGTTATTCAACTGCTATCTGTAAACGTCGTTTCTATTTTCAGCGATGAGCGATTTTACTCTTTCCGGCAAAACCAAACTGCTGTTTCTGTTTCGGTCTTTTCTTTACGATGAACTCATCGGTTCCGTACTTTTCCCAGCGGTCGCTGATAGCGTACAGCGTAACGTCTTTGTGCAAACCCATACCCGTCTTTATTATGTCAAATGACTCTGATCAAATTGTGGGTTATACATATTTGACAAATGCACAATATCATGCAACATTGTTTGATATAAGTGGTAATGGGAATAATATTGACTTGGGTAGGGATCAAGCCTATTCAATCAATAACAATAGCGAAATTGTTGGTCATGCCAATGGCCACGCATACTACTTTGACCATACTGGCAACGGAAACAACATCGACCTCAACACTCTTATAGACCCACTGTCTGGGTGGAACCTTCTATACGCATACTCTATCAATGATAAGGGGTGGATAGTCGGAGCGGGAGAGAACCCCCTTGTTGAGAATCACGCATTCTTGCTTGAACCTGTCCCTGTCCCTGTCCCTGTCCCCAGCGCTGCTCTGCTGAGTATGCTCGGCCTGAGCTTTACAAGTTGGAAGCTGCGAAGTCGTCGAGAGTTGTAGGAGTACCACCAGAAATGCACGATCAAGAATAGGGCTATAAATTCAATTTAATCAACCGGGCACAAGCAGTTTCTTAGAGTGCTTATTATTCGGTCAACCAGTTCAATATGATGCCGTTCATCTTCGGCAATTTTACTGAAGCAATTTCGTATCATATCATCCTTCACACTCGGGTTCTGCGAGGCTTTGAGGTAGAAATCATGAGCATCCTGCTCGATCAGCTTCATCGTTTCGAACTCATCTATGAGCTGTTGCTTATTCAGGTTATCCATCATTAGATTGTTCCAGTTTTGATTGTAGATGTTTAATCATATTCCGGTGCCGCTGCGTGTCGTCCAGCAGAGTGGTCAGGTGCTTCTGAATTTCTTCGAAAGTCTCGTCTGTGAGGCTGGCTGGCCAGTTTTTGCGGTCCATGTAGTCCCGGTAAACACTGTGGGCAATTTCATCTTCCATGTCCAGCGCCGACAAAAGTATTCCTGCCATAATTTTTGGCTCTTTGAGACGACTTTCAACATTTTGTGTATCTGTGTTCTGCATTTCATTCACCTATTAAATATTATACTTCTATCATGTATATCGGCATAATTTGGATCGGACTTAATGAGCATGCGTGCATCCTGTCGAACACGATTTCTCGCGTTTGTAGAGCGGTTGCCCGGTATGTACGCCGACATCAGCTTTGAAGACATGCAGAATGGATTGAATGAACTCTATTAGTAGCCAGAATCTCACAGAGTACCCCTCAGGCATGTTCTGCGCTCGTAGAATGGACGATTTACACCGAGAGTTCGGAGCACTAAGGTTTTTCTTCTATCTGTAGACTGAACAAGTCTCGGAGTGCTCTCGTAGTTACAATAAACTGAAAGGAACTTAAATATAAAGGAATTTATCATGGCCAGAAAGTATATCGACTGTAGAGAACATTCTGATCCTGAAAACAAATGCACCGTGGCAATCTCAGCGGATAGTGACGATGAACTCCTTGAAGCTGCCGTACAGCACGTAATTGCAGTTCACAGCATGGAAGATAGTCCAGACCTGAGAAAAGAGTTGAAGACCATGCTCAAAGAGGGCTCGCCGCGTTCCTGATGATCGGCGAATATCTCCTATTGCTATTGCCCTGAATTGTGTGTTTCGATGAGTGCCTTCATTGCCGTTCTGGTTTGTTCCGGCAGGTCCGGCCAAACCATGACAAGCTCTCGTAATTCGGGGCATTTCTTCACAATTTTGGCCAAGCCAGTGGCAAAAACAAGATTTTCGTTTCCCGTCAGCAGATCTCACCAACAAAGTGTATATGAATGTTGATCCTGTCCTGTGTCAAACAGTAGATCAAATACCGTCGGGTGATTGGCTGTAATGTATATGGTAACAAAGGCCAAGTGTTCATTTAGTGTGAACGCAGCTCATCAGTCGTCTTCCAAAAAGTGAGAAACAACACAGCACAGAATCTCACTAATGAGAATATTAGGTAATTTTAAATTTTGCTTGCTTGCTTTTTCAAAGGTGTAAGTTCTTCTGAAACAGTATTTTACACTATCGACCATCCTTCCCACTAAGCAGGCACAAGTTTTGCAGATCATTTCGAAAACAATATCGATTATACTAAGGCTAATTTGTCAAAATAGCAAAATTGAATTCTCTCGGCGAAACAGGCAACACTGTTCGGCCAGTACAGAAGCTTAGTTTTTTATAGAGGTAGCTTATTTTTGAAAGAGGTAGCTTTTTCAAAGATCGAGGAAGGTGTGTCCCATTCGGCCACTCATGGGGAGGTTCTGCGCTTGTGGCAATGTTGCTCTTGAGCCAAATGTCAGCAGGAAGAGGAAAAACAATTGCAAAAGTGGAACCATCAGCCAAGAATCCCCATGGAAATGTGGCGATGTGTTCCTCCTGCCATACATCTAACATCGGTGGACGAGGCACTTTAATCTTCGGTAATAATATACCTCAACTATGTCAATCATGCCATGATGGGCAGCAAGCGACGCGTGAAGTCCATCCCGTGAATCTAGTACCCAGCGCCACAATTGCCTGGAGGATCCCTTCAGATTTTCCCCTTGAGCAAGGAGAACTCACTTGTTCCACGTGTCATTATATCACATGGAGCTGTACTAAAGAACATCCGGCCACGATGCTCAACCGTAATTTCCTTCGTGGAGCACCTACACCGCACTCCCTGGCTTTTTGTTTCAATTGCCACATACAGGAGAACTACCAGCCTTTCAATGTGCATGACCAGCTTGAAGCCGGGAAGGAAAAAACGGACACGTGCCTCTGGTGTCATGTCAGTGTCCCGGAGGTTGGTTCCAATATCAGAGAGGCAGCCTCATACGGGCTCCGTGGCAAGGCGATTGATTTATGCAGAAACTGTCATTCCATGCCGGCCGGCCATCCTACAGGCGATCCGCACATGGATTCGAAGCCTTCGGCCGATATGATGTCCTATATGTCCGCTTATGAGATACAGCATAAAATGAACCTGCCGTTAAAGCAGCTTCTCGAATATGTGCAGGCTGCCAAACGGACTCCCCGTTCGATTCCCCTGGACGAGAACGGCTGTATAACGTGCTATAGCTGTCACAATCCCCACCAGAAAGGTCTCTTGCCGAACTCGAATCCTCGCTCTGTTGGCGCTGAGCCTAAAAAAGCCAAAAACCATAGACTTAGAATTCAAGAAGGGGATATTGCCTGCCGGGCTTGTCATCAAAAATGAGGTATCTTATGAAACATCCTGATAACATCGACTGCGGCAGCACTTGCAGCCCGAAGAGATCGAGCCTGCTTCTAAAAGCCGGTGCTTTCCTGCTGGCGCTTGTAATTATGTTTCCACAGTTGTTATACGCTGTCGATGCGGAAAACTGTCTTATGTGTCACCGTTTTCGAGGTCTTGCTCGCGTGGACAAGGATGGCGACTACCGTCTGTTCTACGTGGACGAGACGCTTTTTAACCGTGGGCCACATGCACGTGTCACTTGTAAAGGCTGCCACGCCGATATAGATAAAATCCCACACGACAACGCCAAACCTGTGGACTGCCTGCGTAGCTGCCACATTGAAGAGCCAACGCGCGAAATCATCTTTACGCATGAAAAAGTACGCGATGCTCTCCATGACAGCGTTCATTCTCCGACTTCGGCGGATGGCACGCCGCTAAAGTTCAGCGAGGACTTCCCCGAGTGCAAAGACTGCCACGACATACCGCTTTTCCGGCCAGTTTCCATTTTCAAGAAGACCCGCGCCGGCGTTTCGGAGCGAGCCATTAACCGCTGCACTTTATGCCACTCGGATGAGAATTTTGTACGCTACTTCTATTCTCACGTTACAACCCGGCTGCACAAGTCCCGCGACCCTCGCGAAGTGGTTAACATGTGTGCCAGTTGTCACGGCGATCCCGCTTTTGCACGTCGGCATGGGCTTTCAGATGTCATTTCGAGCTATCTGGAGACATATCACGGGAAGGCCACTTTGTTCGGCTCGACGCTGGCACCGGACTGCTTAGATTGTCACGCCGGCCATAATAGCGTGCATGAAATGCGTGCCGCAACTGATCCGAACTCCGGCATTTATCCGGAAAATCGCTCCGCCACGTGCAATACACAGGATTGCCATCACTCGGCCGGCCCGGCCCTTGCTTCTTTTGACGTCCATGCTAATCGTAATCCGCGGGCAAATCCTCTTGAGTTCGGGGTCGGACTGTTCTTTGTCATAGCGACACTCGGAATACTATTGCCCATTCTGACAATGAATGTCCTTGGTCTTGTTCGTGAGCTCCTGCCGAGCCACCAGGCCGAAAAAGAAATTGAGCGACTAACGAAACTCGCAGAGAAAAAGGCGGCCCGCGAAGGCGGCCTGCTACGTTTCACCGGACCGCTGCGGCTACAACATGCTTTTCTCATCGTAGTGTTTGTGATACTCTGCTTAACGGGATTTCCCATGAAATTCCCCAATGCGCCCTGGGCACCCGTTATCTACGACCTTTTCGGCGGAATTAATGGCGCTCCGATCGTTCACCGTATCGCAGGAGTAGCCCTGCTGGTCGGCTTCGCATTTCATATCATTCTGATTCTGTTGAATGTAAGGCGCTCGATGAAGCAAAAAGGACAGCGAGGACTCAAAGACTGGATCATCGCAATCCTGGCCTTGCCTATGATACCAAAATGGCGCGATTTGAAAGATTTGGTTGTGTGGGCCAAGTACGTCTTCTTTTTAAGCCCTCAGCGTCCCGCTTATGGTCATTTCTCATGGAAAGAGAAGCTTGAATATCTGGGACTCTTTTGGGGGATTCCGCTTTTGGGCGTAACGGGTATCCTGCTTTGGGCCGAAAGCATATCGACTCACATACTACCCGGCTGGGCGCTCAATGTAGCTTATCTAGCCCACACGTACGAGTCTCTTCTGGCCGTGGCGCATATCGCACTTGTGCATATTCCCGGCGTTATCGGAAGACCCGGCGTTTCACCTTTTTCTTCTATGATACTCAATGGTAAAATATCGCCGTCAGCGTTGGTAGAAGAGCACGCCGGTGAAGTCCAGGGATTCGATATGGCAGCGGAGGTGGACTCATGAGCAAAAAAAACCACCGTTCAAAACAACTTTTCCTTGTATTCTATGTCACGATGTGGAGCGTCCTTCTCATCGGAGCGGCCACCTGGCTGACTATATACCTTGTCGGAACACTCGGTGATCCTCTTGCAGGTAAGGGATTAGAGCCTACTGATGCCCAAGTATTCGACAGCATCCTCGCACTAACCAATAAGAAAGTCGTGAGATATCTAGGCGAATGGGAATTCCTGGAGCCGAAACTTCCAGGCCATTTCCACCATATCGGCCGTTGGTATCAATCCGATAAGTCGAACTTCTGCATCGATTGTCATGGGCCTATTCCTCATTCCAGAAGCCTGCAGGAACGTGCCTTCCTGAATATGCACAACCTTTTTATTTCATGCCAGGTCTGTCACGTGCGAGAGAGTGAGTCAGTAGCGCCCGATCATTTCGGCTGGGTGGACATTACCACGGGCCGGCTATGCTCAAATCCCGACATTGTAGAGGGCGTCTGGGGGGAATATGGTGCAAAAATCGTCCCGCTTACAAACCACAGCGAAAATCCTCAGCCTATAAACCTCAAAGAAGAGGAACAGTTCGCCGCTGAGTTCCGTAAACGCATGAATAATGTGAACGATAGTCAAAAGGTGATCGGCAATAAATTCATTCACAGGAAGTGCATCGAAAAACCGGTCAAGTGCAGCGATTGCCACAATACGGAAAACGAGTTTTTACCCTTCACGGCACTCGGATATTCCGAGGAGCGGTCGGCATTTCTCGTCAGCGCCGAGGTGGTCGACCTGGTCAAGCGTTACGAGACGTTTTATATGCCGAATTTACTCAAACCACAGCAACAGGAGGAAGGGCAGAGTATTCCAGAGGAGACGCCGTGACATTAAAGCCGCACTCTTCAAAAGCCGGTGCAGGTATCCCGGCGGGTGGAGTGATGAGACCTTTTGAACTAAGGCACTTTCTATGTGCGTTAGGATTGATATTGGCTATCGGAGCGACGTGTTCAGTTTTTTCCGCCCAACGGGAAACCGACAAAACAGAAAACGTCCGGATTATCAAGACGGCGAATAAAACCGTTCTCACCGCTCCGGAGCCGGACCCGCTGAACATGCCCAGTGACGCTGCCGTCGGGTCCGAAGGCAATCTTTACGTCCTGGACGGAGTCAATCATCGCATCGTAGTCTACGATGCCGAGGGGCAGTTCCGGTTTCAGTTCGGTAGTCACGGCAGCGAACCAGGTCAGCTTTTATTTCCACTCGGAATCGCAACCGCACCAGACGGCAAGGTTTATGTTGCCGACTCAGGGAATCACCGTTTTCAGGTATTCGAGTCAAATGGCAAGCTATTAGACACAGTCTCCTTACCTAACGTACTATCCGGTACACTGCCGGACCCTACGGATGTTGTTGCTGATCCGAACCGCGAGCGGCTCTACATAGCGGACAACGACAACCATCATGTGCTTGTATACAACCTCGCCAGCCGCCAGTTTGAGTCGATCTGGGGCAGTCCCGGCCAGGGCGAGCGGCAGTTCCGCTTTCCGTTTCTAATGGACATCTCGTCCCAGGGTTATCTTTTTATCGTAGAACCGATTAATACGCGCGTTCAGGTCATCAATCACGAAGGCAAATTCGTCAACTTCATCGGGGGCTGGGGAGTAAAAGCAGGGCAGCTATTCCGCCCCAAGGGTATAGCGGTCTTTGAGGATAAGGTATTCGTTACCGATAGTTATTTAGGCAATGTTCAGATCTTTAGTACGCGGGGCGATTTTCTTGGCGTACTTGCCGACGCCGCAGGCGCACCCATGAAGTTCATTACTCCGACGGGAATCACGATCGACAAGAAACGCAAGCGTCTTTATATTGTGGAGCTTAAAGCAAATCAGGTCAGTCGAGTGGACTTGGAGTGAGGTGCAATGGAGAGAATGGAGCTGCTCACAAAATCCGCGTCCCTCTGTATATTGCTTTTATTTCTAGCACCGTCGTCAGGTTTATCCGATTCCGGCCGTCAGGTCATGCCCAACTCAAGTAAAGAGTGCGCGATCTGTCATATTAGATGGGTGCAGGCTTTTGACAGGACCAAGCTTCAAAAAGACCGCATGCAGAACGTTTTCGAACGCCGGGCCGGCAGCGGTGATATGTGCCTGTCCTGTCACGACGGTTCCGTTACCGATTCACGCTTTAAAGTCTGGTCGACCCGCCACCACACGACCGATTCGGTACCTTCTGCGTCGGTAAAGATTCCGACAGAGACGTTCCCTCTGGACGACAAGGGCCAAATGACGTGTGCGACGTGTCATACGGCGCATGCAGTGCCCGATAGCTCCGATTTGAAGACTGTTATTTTTCTGCGCCGGCCCAATATTGATTCCTCGTTCTGTCTTGCCTGCCACCCTGAGCACGCCCAGAAAAACGATTTCCAGCACCCTCTGGGTCAGGTTGATTATTCTATACCACAGGAAATCCTCGATGCCGGCGGCAAGACTTCAGCCGATGGTCATACCGTCATTTGTCAGACCTGCCACGAACCGCACGGTGCAAGAAATGCCTGGATGCTGGTTTTACCGCCGTCAAAGCTTTGCATTGCATGTCATACCGAAAAAAGTCCTGAGACCAATCCTCCGGCGGGTGCTCCGGTGCACCATATCGGCCGGGTGTATCCCGGTTTTGAGCCGCCGGAAACTTTACTTGATGAAAGAGCTGTTTTCGGTTCCAATGGAGAGCTTTCCTGTCTCTCTTGTCACCGCCTTCACGACGCGTCGGGCGCCAAGCCGCTACTGATTCGAAAAAACGAAGACAGTTCCTTATGCCTCGACTGCCACAAGAAGGAAAAAGCGGTCCTCGACTCGCCTCACGATCTTCGCTTCAGCTCTCCGGAGACCGTAAACGCCGCCGGACAGACGGCTTCGCAGTCAGGTCCCTGCGGTGCCTGTCACCGCATCCACGGCTGGGCGCGCGATGTGCCGGAGACGAACCGGCCGCATAGTTCCGGATGTATGGAATGTCACCAGTCGGGAGGACCCGGGTCGGTCAATCGGCCCTACGTTGACTCTCACACCGTTGGAACACCTGTGCCGGACGACATGCCCATTGTCCTGCCTTTGGATGAGGATACAAACAGTATCGGCTGCATGACCTGCCACGATCCTCATAGTCCGCTCTCGGCCGAAGCCGGCGTTGAAACGGTCGAGACGGCGACGGACTCAAACGATCTGCAAAAACAGCATCATCCTCGAATAACGGTCTCTCCCGACCAGGCCGGCTCCGAAGTTCAGGCGCCTCGTTCATTCTTACGTTACGAAGGCTCGAATCTATGTGTTCTCTGCCATGATAAACTCACTGACCTGCCTGGTCGGCCGCACGATCCGGCAAGATTCGGCTCCGCTGCACGCAGCATTCTGGCTTTGCACCCTTCCATCGGCCCATGCCGAGTATGCCACATAACCCACAGTGCTAAAGGTCCTTACCTTTGGGCGCGAACGCCCGCAACTGACGCCGGCCGGATCGCTGACCTCTGTGGCTCATGCCACCGGGACAAAATAGGTGTTCAGGATTCTGTCCACGATCCGCAAACAAACGAGTGGGCACAGAAACTCGGCTACTTTTCCAAAGGTTCCTGCATCGACTGTCATCTGATCCATGATCCCAACGAGGAAGGTGGTATATGGGCATATGTCAAAAATAAAGGTGACATATCGCAGTCCTGCGAAACGTGTCACCGAGAAGGGGCGCCCGGCCAGGCGATGGAAACGGCACACATGGGAAAAAGCATCGGCACCAAAATCATAAATCCGCCGGAAAACATGCTGATGACTTCCGACGGACGGATCACGTGTACTACCTGCCATGACATCCATCAGAAACAGCAGGATACGAAGCTGCTTGTCGCTCCCATCAGCAATCTCTGTGGCACCTGCCACGAGGACAAGCTTGGGATACAGAATTCCGTTCACGATCCCGGAACTGCCGACTGGGCAAAAGAACTCGGCTTCGTCTCAAAAAGCTCATGCGTTGATTGTCACCCACCCCATGGGCCGAAAAACAAAGACGGCATTTGGGCAGCCATTATTAAAAATGAGGCAGCGCCTGCGCAGTCCTGCGAAACCTGCCATTGGACCGGAGGGCCTGGTAAAACAATGGAAACGGCGCACATGGGTGTTACTCTCACCAACGACTTCCGGAATCTGCCGGAGAATATGGTTGTGGATCCCAACATGCGGATTTTATGCGTAACTTGTCACGACATCCACCAAAAGGGACACGGCCCGAAGCTGCTGGCGGCGCCGAGGCAGAATTCAGGTATCTGTCTCGCCTGTCACTCGGAAGCCGGCGGACTCATCGGAACACCTCACGATCTGAGGACGTCGGCGCCAGAGGCATACAACTTAAGCAACGAGATCCCCTCTGAATCCGGCCCCTGCGGTGTCTGCCACCTGGTACACGGCACTTCCGGCTACGCCGGAGTTTGGGCGCAAAGCTCAATATCCGAAGGGGACTTACCCAGCACGTTCTGCACCTGTTGCCACAGCCAGGGTAAGTGTGCGTCAACACACATTCCGAAATACACCGACCACCCGGATGTAGCCCTGGTAAACCGAATGCATCCAGGCAAGCAGGAATATAGACCAACCTTCGATAGGCAAGGAAAACCGTCGCGCACCGGTGTCATCTCCTGTCTGACCTGTCACGAGCCTCACATGACTCTGTTGACCCATGGGGCATCTCGAAAACGCACCATGTTTCTTAGACCTACCACAAACCAGGAGCTCTGCGTCGATTGCCATGGGGCTGAAACTCTGTGGCGTTTTCTCTACTATCACAAAGAAAATCGTAATCCCCACGCCGATCGCAATTCTAATCCTTTGTCTGGTCAGAAGGAGTAACAGATCATTCACCACCGACAGACACCGAAATCTGTGCCTTAGGATTCGCAGCCAGATAGTCTTTACTGAACCGGCCTACAAGCATTTCGACAGCCTCCTTGAGTCCTTCTTCAATCTGTGATGTTCCCCAAATCAAAATAGCGCCCGTATCCCATGTTGTGGCCGTACAGTATCTCCTCTTTACATCACCCGGTATTGTTGGCAACAGTTCCACCGTCTGCTGCAGGAATATATTGAAGCTTCCTGACAGTGCATTGACCTGCTCAAGGTGGCGAAAAGAGGGCACCTCCATCAGGCGAAGATACACCTGGAGCAACGATTGTCTTGTGGTTTGTTTTGTATGATTTAGTATTTTAATACCATTTCGCTGTAACTGCCGCTCGACTTCTGTCCTTACCAAATCCTCTGTCACTCCATAACGCTTGAACAATTCCGACCCATCAACTACAGATACAACTTCGACTCCTTGAAGTCCGATCAGAGAGTTCCGGCGGTCAACAAACATGGGTCGTGGCAGAGTGGAAGGATCTTTGCTGATGTAAACCAGCCCTTCATCAGCCTTGAGAAAATGATTTTTAAGGAGCATCCTGCTCTCGCTTATATGGCCGGCATGGCAAACATTACAGTGCGCGTATGACTCATCCGAGTGATTAGCGACAAGCTGGAGCGCCTTAGGTCCATGACAATTATAACACAGCTCAGGTATCGGCTTGTTCAGCAGTGATTCGTTGTTCGTTTTGTGCGGACTATGGCACAACAAGCATTCACCAGCAGCCACGGGACCGTGCACCCATCCACCCAACGTAACGTAATCTTTGTGACAGACATAACACAATTTCGGTACTGGAGCGATAAGATTCAACTTGTCCGGGGGATTTTGTTCCGACTTATCACCGTGACACGAAACACAGTTCTTAAGTGGCTCGTGCAGCCCCCAGGTTACTCCTGAATCAGTTGTGGCGGGGTCCTCTGAGTTCGGGTCCTGGTTCACTCCCACAGTCTTAGAGCGCTGTGACATTAAGCGATCAGGAAGACTTTTGTTTGTCTGCTCAGTGGCCGTAGTTACAGCAACACCAAAATTGCCCACCATTATAGCGAGAATAAGTAATATATCGATCTTCATGGCTTCATCTTTCAATCTGAATAGAAATCAACGGATATTATAGCATTTTTCGTTACTTTTTCCAATGATTATTCATGATGCCTGCCGGTATCTCAGACAGAACTTGGAATTTTTCAATCAGATTTCCCATCAATACCAGACTCGGTTATTGGTCAGGGAAAAACAGTTCCGCAAGTGTATAAAGAACCGGAGAGAGCCTTGCTACCGATATAGCCATGAACTTCATTGGCCAGGATGTTGTTGGACTGTTGCGTTACCTGTTTATGGTCAAATTTGTTCTTTTGAGATCATTATAGCTGAAATGTCTTCAAAACAAAATTGAAAATCTTGAATTTGTGAGACAGGTTTGATATTGTAGTGGAAATTAGGCTTAGCGGCGTAGATTAGCAAGGATATACAATGTTATATATGGGAAATTCAAAATTAAAGAAGCTATTCCAACAATGAGCAAGAAAATTAAAAAGGTAGATACCGAAAGAATTGAAAAGGCAGTGAACGAAATACTCATAGCGATTGGTGAAGATTCCAATCGTGAGGGTCTAAAAAAAACGCCCGAACGGGTTGGTAGAATGTACGCCGAACTTTTAAGGGGGATGCACGAAGACCCGAAAGATCATCTTAGTAGTGTTTTTACTGATAATTATGATGAAATCGTCCTACTACGCGACATACCTTTTAATAGTATCTGTGAGCATCATTTAATGCCATTTATCGGCTCGGCCCATGTTGCGTATGTGCCGACCGGGATGGTGCTCGGTGTCAGCAAATTAGCCCGAGTTGTGGATTGCTTTTCCCACCAGCTCCAGAATCAGGAGAGACTGACGTGCCAGATCGCCGATTTCATAATGAGCAACTTAAAGCCGATGGGTGTCACAGTCGTGCTGGAGGCGTCACATAGCTGCATGACCATTCGAGGCATCAGGAAGCCCGGCTCTACTATGGTGACATCGGCGCTCCGAGGCGTCTTCATGAAGGACCTAAAAAGCCGAAATGAAGTCCTGCGTTTGATGCATACTAATGCAGGATTTCTATCAACAGCTTAAGCGGCAGCAATTCTGACTCTATTAAATTTGGTTAATTTGTACTATGATAAGACACATACCAAGCAAGTGAAAGTAATCTGAGCTAATCCGCAAGACGGTTCGGAATTACAAACAAAGAAGAAATCGACATATGCAAAAGCCCGAATAAGGAGAAAATAAGATTGTCATTACTTGAGCAGAAGAGTTCATCAAGACTTGTCCCAAACGTAGTCCGAGGATGGAATTCAACGAAGCTTCCTTTGAAAAAGGCTTACTGGCAAACACCGGTGAGAAAAAGTAGCAATATGGACAGATAATTAGTAAAAGTGTTGAGCATATTATTTCGGGGTAAAGTATGGAAAAGCCAAAAATCTTGCTTATTGATGATGATGTTGATTTAACCGAAGCTCTCAAGGTAATTCTAACAGGAGCTCAGTATGCGGTAATTACTGCTTACAATAAAATGGAGGGGATGGAAAAGATTGCAATCGAAAAACCGGCTCTTATAGTACTCGATGCCATGATGTCTACATGGCAGGATGGTTTTGAAATATCCAGAGAATTGAAGAATAATCCTGAATTTAAGAATATCCCCATATTGATGCTCACATCCATTACCGAAAGGACCGGGGTGGAGTTTAAGTCTTCGGCAGGGGATCCGACCTGGTTGCCGGTTGATGGATTTCTCGACAAACCTGTCGAGCCGACGGTCTTGCTGTCTGAGGTTCAAAAACTGCTCCGGGAGAAGTTATAGGATGGTGCCGGCAACAGATAACGCCACTCTCGTTCGGCAAGCGTTTTGGTTGATACGACTTAGATGGATTGTCGTGGTGGTACTTGTCCTGGGGACATTTTTTTTACACGATGTTATCGGCATAGCTGTAGAGGCGACAAAGCTTTATGCCGTTGCCGTACTTATGGCGGCATATAATGGTGTTCTCTTTCTGCTGCTGAATCGGTTTGCTGAAAAGGCGGATGGCACTACTGGCAGCATCGCCGGGAAAGTTATTAAATTTCAGATTTTCGCGGATCTGCCAGCTCTTACAGTTCTATTACACTACTCCGGAGGCATTGAGAATCCATTCGTATTCTTCTTTATAATCAACATAATTGTAGCAAATTTCTTTCTTTCCATTCGGGAAAGTTATTTGCAGGCCACATTTGCAGTGTTGCTTTTTGGCCTCTTGTTATTATCCGAATATTTTCAACTTATACCTCATTATTGCCTAAAGGGATTTGTAGAGCACTGCCTGCACAGAGATGGTGTTTACATTCTTGGGACTTTCTTTGTCTTCGCAACCTCGCTGTATTTGGTTGTTTATATGACAGGCTACATTATGGTTTCGCTGAGGCAAGCTGAGCGGGCTCTCCACGCTTCACGCGATTACCTGGGCCGAATATTGAACGGTATGCACGATGGATTGATAGTAATTGATCGTGACTCCACGATTAAAGATGTCAATGATCGCTTTCTGGAACAATGCGGCGTCACTCGCGACGAAGCTGTTGGCTCTAAATGTTACGAGATCAGTCACCATGCAGATAAACCCTGTTTCGGACCGGGACACGTCTGTCCTGCAATTCAAGTGTTCGATACGGCTGAAACTGTGCAGGTCGAACATACTCACTTCGACTCAGCCACCAATCCGCACATTGTTGAACTCAATGCCTTTCCTCTTCTTGCAACCGATGGAAATGTGGAGGCAGTTGTGGAATTATCTCATGACATCACTGAACGCAAGCGAAATGAACTGGCCCTGAGAGAGGCTAACCTATTGCTTCAAGAGAAGGATCGTATAAAGGACGAGTATGTTGCCCACCTTACACATGATATCAGAGGACATCTTGCGACAATACAGAGCTGCCTGAGTGTTGTATTAACCGGTACGCTCGATAAGCAGTCCTCCGAGTTTACCAGTAGGGCATTCAAACGAACAAAGAAACTTACGGATTTTGTAAAAATATTCATGAATTTGACGAAGATGAGGCTGAACGGTAAGGCTGATATGAGTGAGTTTCCTCTGAAACGTACAGCGAATCGTGTTGTCGATGCTCTGAGGTCCGGGGCTGAGGAAAAGTCAATTAAATTGATTTGCCACATATCTGATACAGTCGAAAATATACACGGCGTCGAATCATACATTGAAGATATGCTCGCGACATTATTGCTAAACGCTATCAAGTAAAGACTTCCGCAAAATGAGTGATTTTTGACAGAGGTCAGAGTTGATAAGCAAG
>CAZHBL010000066.1:0-14635 GCA_964530105.1 uncultured Pirellulales bacterium
AAAAAGAGTAGAAAACGACGAAAAATTGAGCTTAATTTGAAAAAACAAAGCCAATTTTCGAAAGGGCAAAATGGGCTTAAGTCTCTATATGAAAGGTGATTATGAAGAATTTCATGCTTTGAGACGGCGAAAAAACAAAGCCAATTCAAAGCCAAACAAAGCCAATTTCACGCTCTTGAATCACCCATTTGTATGTCGTTCCTACCGGAACCATTTGGGCAGTTGGTCGGGGGTTACGTTTTGCCACAAGCCTTTTTTGCCGCTGCGGGCGCGGGATTGTAATTGCCTGTACTTGTTGTAAAAGCTATGGTTAAAACGCGAATCCGCATAGGCGTAGCCTTCGGTTAGCAGGATTTCATTCAGAAAGCCGCCATCCGGCAATTTGACATAAGCCAAAAGCCTGCCGAACTTGCCTCTGGTGGGATTCAGAGCGTCGAGGTAAACGGTGACGGATTTCCCGAGGGCTGATTTCTTCGTGAATTCCGCGGCCTCCGGGCCGAAGTATATCACGCTGGATTGTTCGCTGCCGGTCTCAGGCGTGTCGATTCCTAAAAGCCTGATTCGAGTGTGGTCGTATCGGCCGTCCGGGATGTCGATATCGAATGTGTCGCCGTCAATAACATTTACTACTGTAAATATTTTGCCGTGATACTTTTCGAGGTCGGAGGCTTTCGCCTGTTCTTCGGATTTGGGCGTTAACTGACGGCTGTGGCCTATTAAGGCGTGGTCGAGCCAGACAAGGAATATCAGAATCAGCAGGCACAGAAAAATGATGCCGTTCTTCCGGCGTCTGCTCATGGCAAAAGCGGATTTGTCCTGTTCAGACCGCATCTGGCTGTTACCAAATTGTGAATCGAGTCACGTAAAACAAGTCACGCATTACGCGTCTCAGCGGGTTTGTTCAGCTCAAAGACTTTGCAAACGGCCTCGAGGGCTTTCTCGGCCTGGTCCTCGTTCACAGAGCAACTGATACGAATTTCACTGGTCGTAATCGAATCGATATTGACCTTGGCTTCCGCCAGGGCCCCGAACATCTTTTCAGCAACGCCGTAATGACTTCGCATCCCGACGCCGACGACAGAAACCTCGGCGATGTCTCCTCGAACGAAAACGTCCTGGCAATCGATCTCGCTTTTGATTTGCTCCACAGCTTCCTTGGCGGCTATCAAATCCGAAACATTAATCAGAAAAGACAAGTTTGCTTTTTCCGGACTGAGTTCCGTCTGAACGATGTCATGTACAACCACTTTGGCCTTAGCCAGATGAGCGAAGACCTTTGCGGCATTGCCCGGTACGTTTTTAACGCCTACAAGGCCGATCTTTGCCATATCTCTCTGTATTGTCGCGCCTGAAACTACTACACCTTCCATCTGTGGCACCTCATGAGTAATTATTGTCCCCTCTATATCTTCACTACTGCTTCTTACGTGAATTGTCACATCATATTTCTTGCCGAACTCGATGGCCCGGGGATGCATAACGCCGGCTCCGAGGCTGGCCATCTCGAGCATCTCATCATAGCTGATTTGTTTCATCTTGACGGCATCTTTGTATATTCTCGGGTCCGCGGTATAAATACCGTCGACGTCGGTATAAATTTCGCAAAGTTTGGCTCCCAAGGCTGCAGCCAGTGCAACTCCGGTTGTGTCCGAGCCGCCTCGACCGAGCGTAGTGATATTCTCATGCTCATCGATACCCTGAAAACCTGCGACGATTACGACCATACCCTGTTCCAACTGCCTGTGAATTCTCTCGGCGTCAATACTGATGATACGTGCCTTTGTGTGAACACTATCGGTCATCATTCGGATCTGGCTGCCGGTAAAGCTGATCGCGCTATAGCCCATAGCTTCGAGAGCCATCGCGAAAAGCGAAATCGATTGCTGCTCGCCGGTGCTGAGCAACTGGTCCATCTCGCGTTTCGGCGGATTTGGATTCAGCTCTAAAGCGTCCGCAACGAGCTGGTCGGTTTGTTTACCCCTGGCGGAAGCGACTACAACAACACGAAAACCGTTCTTTATAGAATTAATGACTCGCTTCGCGGCCCGTCGAATCTTCTCGGCGTCAGCCACCGACGTACCACCAAACTTTTGCACAATGATTGCCATGATTAACCTATTTAAAATTACCTTACTACTATCTACTCTTGAACTGAATACTTGTGTGACTTTATAGCAAACCGGTTTCAAGAAGTCAAGTCTTTAGCTCTTTAAGAAATACTCCATCAGCTCAAAACCGTTATCTATTCTGAATCCCGATTTGGCGGCATTAGTCTCCCCAAAGGAGGCATGCAAGATGCCGCTGATACTATCGCCCGCCATTGCAAACGGCACCGGCTCGGTGGAATGGCCACAGGTTCGGACCGGGGTCGGATGATCCGGCATGACGAGGATCCGCCAACTTTCATACTTCTGCAACGCCTCAAGCACAGGACCGACGATATGTTTATCGACCTGCTCGATAGCCATTTTCTTCATCTCGGCGTTGCCGCTATGCGAAGCCTCGTCAGGAGCCTCGATATGAATAAAAACAATATCGTACTTCTCAAGCGCCTCTATTGCGGCGGAAGCCTTGCCCTGATAGTTCGTATCGATGAAGCCGGTAGCACCTGGAACATCGATCAAGTCGAAGCCGATTAGCTTTGCCAGTCCCCTTACAAGGTCCACGGCGGTAATCGCCGCGCCCTTGATTCCATAGCGCTTCTGGAACCGTTCCATCTGGGCTTTTTTGCCCTGTCCCCAAAGCCAGATGGAGCTGACCTGATTTTCTCCGAGGTCTCTTCGGACTTTGTTAATGTCGTGATTGGTGAAAAGCTGCTGTGAACGAGCCATCAAGTCGATCAGAAGTTCAGCACCTTTGCCGCGGGGCAAAATCTTTTCTATCGCCTTACCGATATAATCGTGAGGAGGATATGTCTTAACATCGAAATGGAGTCCCTTGAAAACCAGCAAGTGTCTGTAGCTTACTCCTGTATGGAAAGTAATCTGCTCGTTACCGAGCTGCCCGTCCAGCTCTTTGATTAAATTGCCGGCTTCCACAGTTGAGATATGCCCGGCGCTATGATCCGCCATCTTGCCGTCGGCAATCGTCACCAAATTGCACCTGAAAACCCAGTCTTCCAGTGACAATTTAATATTACGCGCCACCGCCTCGATCGGCGCCCGGCCGGAATAATACCGAAGGGGGTCGTAGCCTAACAGGCTCATCTGAGCTACATCGCTGCCCGGCTCCATACCACCAGGAACCGTCTGGACAAGCCCCTGCCTGCCTACGGTACTGATTTTATCCATATTGGGGATTTCAGCAGCCTCAAGGACTGTTTCGCCAGCGAATTGCTCGAGCGGTTCATCCGCTGCGCCGTCAGGAATAATTATGACATATTTTGTAGTCAATCCTTGTCCTCCGGAATGTCTACGATTCTGATACAAACCGGTTTTCCACCGATGACATCAAGTTTTTCCATATCTTCCAACGCAGCGGTGATGTTTTTCTGCATTGTAGGATGCGTTGCGATTACTACCGGTACGGTATTGTCCGGGCCTGTTCCTTCGTGCTGAATGGCACCGGATATGCTTATCTGATGGTCGGCAAGTACTTTACTCCACTGAGCGATGACACCCGGCCTGTCCTTGCACATTATTCTGATGTAAAACCTGTTTACAATGTTATCTATTTTCTCTATAAATGGGGCTGATTCACTTCTGGGTCGCAGATTTAATTGACGAAAAACAGTACCGGAGTTACCCATAGCAACATCAATAATGTCAGCAACAACGGCACTGGCAGTCGGCATCATTCCGGCACCGCGGCCGTAAAAAGTCACCTGCCCAACGGCACTGCCAAATATGCTGATGGCATTAAATGGCCCTTCTACGCGGGCCAGCGCGTTATCCTCGGCAATAAATGAAGGATGCACGCAAAGCGAAACCCTGCCTTGTTTATCTTTTCGTCCGATCGCCAGCAATTTAAGACGATAGCCCATTTCGCCGCCATAGCGTATATCGTCCTGTGAAATTTTTTCAATGCCCTCGATAAAAACTTCTTCGAGCGCAATTTCGTACCCGAAAGCAATGGAGCCCAATATAGCCAGTTTGTGGGCGCTGTCACCACCGCTGATATCCAGTGTCGGGTCCGCTTCGGCATAGCCTTTTTCCTGTGCCTGAGCCAAGGCCTCGCTAAAATCTTCATTTTTAAATGTCATATTCGAGAGGATGTAATTGCATGTCCCGTTGACAATGCCATACATTGCGGTGATATTATTCGCCGTCAATCCTGTTCGGATGGCTGAGATAATAGGTATTCCGCCGGCACAACTCGCTTCAAAGGCTATACAGCGGCCGTTCTTGTGAGCAGCTTTGTATAACTCATTGCCGTATTCAGCCAGCAGGGCCTTATTGGCGGTCACAACATCCTTTCCTGCTTTAAGCATCATTAGCTGGACATCCTTTGCGATGTTTGTCCCGCCAATCGTCTCTACACCTATTTGAATAGTATCATCGTTTAACACTCTATTCAGATCGCCGGTGAGGACACCATCGGGAAGTTTTATCGGACGTGCAGAGGTCGTGTCTATATCGACAACGCAGGCAAGCTCCAACCGGATACCTGTCCTGGCCGCTATCGCATCAGCATTTTCGGTTATTAGCTTTGCAACGCCGGTGCCTACTGTGCCGAAACCGACAATTCCAACTTTTACAATCCGTTCAGCCATAAATATATCTTCCTGTCATTCTCACACAAAGCTATCGCTCCTGACCTTTCTTCTCTGAGGCAAATTTAGCAGAGAGCAACAAAAGTATCCCAGATATTCATTTCCAGGTTTACCAAGAGTAACCTTCCCGATAAAATAAAATCGACCAGAATAAGGATTTAATAGGAGTAACACCGCATAGTCAAGTAAAAACCGTCAAATTGAAGTCATTGGCGTAATATCGAGAATTAAAATAGTATTGACTTAACCAGTCTGAATATGTTAGAATAGATAAGATAAATCGTATCAATATTACAGTTGAATGGTGCAAAAACAGGACTAACAAAGCTGAAAGTTAGCTTTGCGAATCCCAAAGTGTGGGGTTTGTCCGATAATAAAGGCAGGTGCTTGTAATTAGATAAAAAATTGAGTCAGTAATTTCAGCATCTTTTAATACTCAATAGTGTGATAACGATACTTGCAAAGTTTGAAGGAAGATCACGATAAAAACTTCAACGGAAAATAATAGTTCTCTTCATGTAAAAAGCAAAACGGACACGGTAAAAAAACTAATCGAATTGACCGACCGCACTCTTTCATGCCGCCATGAGTTGAAATATCACATCACCGAGTCAGAGGCCAAGGCGGTCGCGGAATTTATCAAACCATACTTACAGGTGGACCGGTATTGTAAACTACAGCGAAGTGGTGACTATCCGATTGTGAGCCTTTATCTGGACTCGGATACTCTGCAGCTCTGCCAGGAAAGTATGAGGGGACACAAAAACCGCTTTAAGCTGCGCATCCGCAGTTATACCGACGAACCGGACTATCCCCGCTTTTTCGAAATCAAACGCCGGATAAATACTATTATTAACAAAAGCAGGGCACGAGTTATGGATCGCGACGTACCGACCCTGCTTGCCGGATTGTCTCTACCGCCACAGAATTATACTGCCGATATAAACTCAATCAACCAGTTCCAGTTGTATATGAAAAATATCGGGGCCAGACCTATGGTGCTTATCCGATACATGCGGCAGGCATTCGAAGGAACTTCAGAAAATAAAGTAAGAGTAACCTTTGATCGGCAGTTGGCATATTGCGTAACGAAACGGCCGGAAGTCAGACTCGGTGGAAGAGGCTGGCAGCGGAATCCCTTCACGTTGGGCGGGGTGATTTTGGAAATCAAGTTTACGAACAGCTATCCTGCCTGGTTGAGCCAAATGGTCAAGTATTTCAACTTAGAGGCGCGATCAATCTCAAAGTTCGCCTCGTCAATAGCAGACTCACGTTTATTAGAGTTTTATGTACCTCAATTAACGTTTTAGTAATTATGGATAGAATGTGGCAAATATTGGAAGGCACTCCCTCATCCGGGGGAATTTTTACGCCTGAGGCAATTCTTTTGTCTCTATTGCTGGCCTTTGTTCTCGGACAAGCTCTGGCCTGGGTTTATTACTTCACTCACAGCGGCATGTCTTATTCAAGGTCGTTCGTACAATCTCTGATTCTAATCACAGTTGTCGTAGCAATGGTCATGGCCGTCATCGGCACCAGTTTCATAACCGCCGTCGGATTAATGGGTGCTTTGGCGATTATACGTTTTCGTAACATCATTAAAGATACGAGGGACATAGCCTTTATTTTTTGCACACTGGTAGTTGGCATGGCGGCAGGCTCTCAGCGATATGCCGTTGCTATCCTCGGGACGATTGTTCTAAGCCTGATAATCATATATCTGTATGTGACAGGTTTCGGGACACATCAGCCACATAACGGTTTCCTGCGGTTTACGGTTAGAGGCCATATTGGACCCGAAAGCCCGATTCCCACCATCCTCAGACGCTTCTGCGGCAGTTATACCCTCATATCTGCACAGGACAGCGGCTTCGGCGTCTCCGAAGTCGAATATGCCTATCAGTTGATGATACGAAATGCCGAGGGAAACCAACAAATGTTATCCGAACTGCAAAAAGTCGAGGGCCTTGAAAATATAAGCCTGACAATGCAGGAAAAGCTGCTGGAGGTTTAGGGTTTATGAAAAGGATAAGTCTTAGAAATTATCCGTTTCGTTTGCGTCTGCACCTTCTTCCTATCCTGGTGTGGTTAGGGGCAGTGGCATGTGTAATCGGACTTTTTACCCGCCGCTCACAACGTTTTGAAATTGTCGGTATGGCTCGCAGTCCCGTGCTTCATGTTTCTGTCAACTGCGCAGCCAGGCTCAATTCCATTCCCGTCAAACTGTTCGAAAACGTAAAGAAAGGGCAAACTGTCGCCATCGTCAATACAGTCCTCGATAACGAGCAGCCCCGGATCGAATTGCAGACGAAATTGGACACGATTTTAGCGGAAATCGAACATCTATCGGCTCAGTTAGTCCCGACTCAGGAGACCCTGATGGCCGAGGAATCTGATCGTGTAATCAACCGCATTGCGCGTATGAGAACGTTTGATATAGATATCGAAAATGCAAGAATCCGGATACTGAGTCTAAGGTCGCAGATCACATCCGACCGAATTGTTTTAGAAGACCTGGCTGCAGAAGCAAAGGTTACTCAGGGTCTCGTGGAGCAGAAAGCTATCGCACCCTACGAACAGGAGAAGGCCCAGGTCCAATACGACGCTCTTGCAAGAAAAATCGAGGAGAACGAAAATCTGATCGAACAGGCCAAGAGTGACTTATTACAGGCCCAGCAACGGCGTGATGAATACGCCAAGAGTCTTCCTTTTAATCCCTCTGTAGATGACGCTATCGAAGTAATACGAAAACAGATAGCTGTCCAGGAACGTCTCATGAACGGATTGCTCAATCAGCGTGAGGCACTGAAGGCTCGTGAGAGCCTTGAGATAAAGGCTCCAATCGACGGTGTGGTAATCCCGATCCAGCAACAGGCGAATGAGGCCTTAATACTCAGACCGGGGGAAAAGATAATGGGACAGCCCGGCGAAGTAGTCACAGCCGGCCAACCTATCCTTGCGATAGCCGAAGCCAAACCCAGTGAAATTATTGCCTATATCGGGGACAGACTATTGGGACAATTGGAAGAGAATATGCCCGTTGAACTAATCAAGGACAGAGAGCCGCCCCAGATAGCAAGGTCCCAAATCACACAGATCGGGCCCACAATGGAACTCATACCGGAACGAATGTGGTTAAATCCCAACAGACCTCAATGGGGACGTCCCATATCGATAGAGATTCCTGAAGGCCTGGAGCTGATCCCAGGTGAGATAATCGGAATAAGAAGATTGTAGTGGGATGCGTAAAGCCGGCGAAAACCTGAAAAGGACAGCTAAACTTTTTGTGAGGATCGAGGGAAAATATAGAGTATATGCTTTACAATTATCCTTGCAAGAACCGTGTTTGTTTGATTTTATGTGCCCTGACCTGCCTGTGCGGCTGGCTTGGGTGTGCTCAGCATAACTATAAAAAAGAAGCCGACGACCAGGTCTATAACATCATCGATCAAAAATGGGACGAGGATTTCGGCACCAAAAATAACTACAAGATCAGCGACACCGTGCCATCGCCCAACGACATTCAAATTGAAAAAGAGGTTACTTCCTTCGGCGTCCTGACCCTGCCGCAGGCGGTTGCACTGGCGACTGCGTACAATCGCGAATATCAAACACAAAAAGAAGCCCTTTACATAAAGGCTCTAGACTTGAGGCTCACCCGGCACGATTTTGAGTATCAGTTTTTCGGCGGGGTAAGCGGCGGATATAATGCGGACCGCAATGATGAGGTGATAGGAGTCGAATCCAACATCGGCTTTAAGCGATTGTTGGCAGGGGGCACCAGAATCAGCACCGAGCTTGCCGGTGCATGGGTTGATATACTCAGCGGCAACCTGCGAGGCGGTCTGGTTTCGATCTTAAGTGCAACTGTAACACAACCTTTGCTGCGAGGCAGCGACCGAATAGTCGTGCTGGAAAATCTCACTCAAGCCGAACGCGACACTCTCTATCAGGTACGTTCCTTCAACCGGTTTCGCAAAACTTTCGTTGTTTCAGTGATTAGTCAATACTATGAAATCCTTCAGAAACTTGATACAGTAGAGAATGCCCGGGACAATTATATTACTCTGGCATGGATCTACGATCGCGTCGAAAAATTAGCCAATGCAGGCCGCGTGCCACTGCTCGAGCTTGACCGGATCCGGCAGGAAAAATTACAGGCATCGAACATTTATTCTAAGGCGGAAAAAGAATATAAGCAGGCTCTCGATGAGTTCATGATAATCCTCGGTTTGCCCACAACGGCTAAGCTTCAATTAGACGAAAATGAATTCAAAGCACTCAGAACTACGGAAATGGTCGAGCCCGATTTTACCGAAGACAAAGTCATCGAAGCCGCATTGCTTCAGCGCCTCGATCTAATCAACCGTGCTGACGCCATTATCGATGCCCAGCGTAAAGTTTATGTCGCCGCTGACGGTTTCCGTGCCGACGCAGATCTGGTTGGTAATGTCGGAGTTACTTCATCAAGGCGAGCCGACCGGGGGACGGTCGACTGGATGAGAGAAGAATACGGACTCGGCTTACAAATTGACCTGCCTCTTGACCGGGTAGCCGAACAGAACGTTTATCGCAAAGCGCTGATAACTTTAAACGAGCGACAACGAGAGTACGAGCTTGCGGCCGACACGATAGCATTAGAAGTACGCCAGGCTCATCGCAATCTCACCGAGGCTGCCGAACGCTATAAAGTTTTGTTAGAAGCCCTTGAATTAGCTCAGCAGCGATTCAATAATACCTTTCTGCTGCTTCAGCACGGCAAGGTAAGCAGCCGCCGTGTGCTCCAGGCGCAGAGCGACTTGTTCGATGCCCAGAACGACGCCGGGCAAGCCCTTTTGGATTATACGATTGCGACCTTGAAATTCTATCGTGACACCGGAGCGCTTCAGGTGCTTCCGGACGGAATGTGGAAACTTTGAGAGCCCATTATCCGGTATAGATAGCTCATCTTCCCGCCAGGCCGGCAACATTTCCTTTTTCACTTTACGGAATAGAGCAGGACTTCAGGTTTTACTCTTCAGTATCAGGCGATACGGGGCAAATCTCCAACAATTTGTTAACAACCTGATATACAGGTATAGTGTAGTCTACGGAAGATGAATTTTAGTGGATTTTCTTGGATTTTTACTTTATTGTGTACGGAATAACGGTTTTCGACACTAACAAGGAGCATAAGGAATAGATGTGTTCTAATAAGGGACTTTATAAATCAGAAGAGATTGAAAAGAAGTGGCAGCGGTTCTGGGAAGAATCCGGGATTTTCAAAGCGCAGGACTGCGACGATTCCAGGCCGAAATACTACGTGCTGGACATGTTTCCCTACCCGAGCGGCCAGGGCCTGCACGTCGGCCATCCGGAAGGTTATACCGCAAGCGATATTGTCGCCCGGTACAAACGAATGAAAGGCTTCAACGTTCTGCATCCGTTCGGCTGGGATGCGTTCGGTCTTCCGGCAGAACAGCACGCCATTAAGACCGGCACCAATCCGAAAGATACTACACAAAAAAATATAGATAACATGCGCCGTCAGACAAAATCGCTGGGATTCAGCTATGACTGGCAGCGGGAAATTGCCACGATCGATCCGAAGTACTACAAATGGACGCAGTGGATATTTCTAAAACTCTTTAACAGTTATTATGATGAAACCGAGCAGAAAGCCAAACCCATCGAGCAGCTTACCATCCCGGAGGATCTGAACGAACAGGACAGACAGAGATTTATAGATGAGAATCGCCTGGCTTATGAAGCGGAGGTTGCTGTTAACTGGTGTCCGGAACTCGGGACTGTATTGGCTAACGAGGAAGTAGTAGGGGGGTTGAGCGAGCGAGGCGGCCATTCGGTTATCCGAAAGCCGATGCGCCAGTGGATGCTGCGGATCACAAAATACGCCGAAAGACTGCTTGACGATTTAGTCGAAGTGGACTGGCCGGAATCGATAAAAAAACTGCAGAAGGATTGGATAGGTAAGAGTATTGGCGCCGACGTCGATTTCAAGGTCGACCGTTTCGATGAAAGCATTCGTGTCTTCACTACCCGCCCCGACACATTATTCGGCGCGACTTATATGGTAATGGCTCCCGAGCATCCGCTTGTTGATAAAATTGCAAGCGAGGAAAGAAAGGACGCCGTTCAGAACTACCGCGAAGAAGCCGCGAGGAAAAGTGATCTGGATCGTACGGATTTAGCCAAAGAGAAAACCGGCGAACCCATCGGCGCTCACGCCATCAACCCTGTTAATAATGAGAAGATTCCGATATGGATAAGCGATTATGTCTTGATTAGCTATGGAACTGGCGCAATCATGGCCGTTCCGGCTCACGATGAGCGCGACTTCGAATTTGCGACGAAATTCGATCTGCCGATCATCCCTGTTGTTGAACCGCCGGACAGCAAACAGGCTGAGTTGGTCGCCCAGAGCAAGCTGTGTTTTGTAGGCGACGGCAGGGCGATTAACAGCGGGCAGTTCGACGGCTTGAGCACGCCTGAATTCAAGGAGCAGATTACAAACTGGCTCGAAGAGCAGGACCTGGGCAAAAAATCTATCAATTATAAGCTGCGCGACTGGCTCTTCAGCAGGCAGCGTTACTGGGGTGAGCCGTTTCCTATTTTGCATACTGAAAACGGTCGAGTCGTCGCCCTTTCGGAACAGGATTTGCCGCTGGAACTGCCGGTGGTCGATGACTATAAACCAACGGGGACAGGTGAACCACCTTTAGCCAATGTCGATGATTGGGTGAATGTAACGCTGGCCGACGGCACGAAGGCAAAACGTGAAACAAATACAATGCCTCAATGGGCCGGCAGTTGCTGGTATTACCTTCGATACCTTGATCCTGACAATGATCGGCAGGGCTGGGACCCGGAAAAGGAGAAGTACTGGATGCCTGTCGATTTGTATATCGGCGGAGCAGAACACGCCGTGCTGCACCTGCTGTATTCGCGATTCTGGCATAAGCTTCTCTATGACCTGGGCTACGTCAGCACGAAAGAACCGTTCAGGAAACTAATCAATCAAGGAATGATTTTGGGCGAAGACGGCCAGAAGATGAGTAAGTCCCGCGGCAACGTTGTCAATCCCGACAAGGTCATCGCCGATTACGGGGCCGATTCGACGCGCCTTTACGAAATGTTTATGGGACCCCTGGAAGCCATCAAGCCCTGGAGCATGCAGGGGGTCGAAGGCGTACACAGGTTCCTACAGAAACTCTGGCGCGCCGTTATAGACAGGGACACAGGCGAGCTGGATAAGGCAGTACAACAAGCCCGGGTGGATGAAGAGACACTTCGACTACTGAATCAGACAATCAAGAAAGTCGGTAACGATATAGAGAGTTTCGGTTTTAACACGGCCATAAGTGCGATGATGATTCTTGTTAATCATCTCGGCAGGCTAACGGTCAGGCCCAAAGCCGTCGTTGAGAAGCTCGTTCTGATTCTTGCTCCGTTCGCACCTCATATCGCCGAAGAGCTTTGGGAAAGGCTCGGCCATAACGAAAGCCTCGCTTATGAGTCTTGGCCCGAATACGACAAGGAGCTTATCAAAGAAAAGGAAGTTGAATTAGCCGTACAGGTCAGGGGCAAGATAAAGGACAGAATCGTCGTTTCGGCCGACGCGGACGAAGAGCAGATAAAACAGAAGGCCCTAAGCTGCGAGAAAGTCATTGCCGCAATGGCCGGTAAAGAGCCTAAGAAGATTATCGTTATAAAGTCCCGATTGGTGAATATAGTCACATAAATCGGCCGCAGTAATTTCGTTTTGCGAGAAAGGAGATATGTATATGCGCTTATTAAATTTGTATAATGCCATACAGATGCAGACTCATATAACAATAGCGCTAATTCTTATATTATGTTCTCCCATGATCTCCTTCTGCGCTGAAACTGACATACCAACGAAGACGAATGCGGCAGATATTGCCCGGCAGGCCGTGGAAGATGGTAAGATTACATATAAGCTGACAACTCCGGACGAATTAAAAGCTTTACTTGGCCCCGCCGAAAATCAGACCGTCAGAAATGATGGCGGCATGGAAATTCTTGAGCTTAAGTATCCCGACATTCAGGTGATATTCGGCAGGATGAGACGCTATTCCACTCCATCAACCCTTCTCTGGATAATTGTCAAAGGCAGGCAGCTTGACATCGGGCAAGAGCGTCAGATTGTATTGAGGAATGAGGATGACCTCGGGAAATTCGACCCCTTCTGGGGATTAGCAAACGTGTCACTGACAAACCTGAATCTGCGAAACCATCTACAATTACTCGAAACGATGCCCTTTGACAGTCGAACTAAATGGCCCGTTTCTGACAAGCTGCCGGAGGGATTCAATCCGGCGAACATGCTTGAAGAGGGTAAAAATCCGGGGCTTTGTATTCGAGCTTTGCATAAGCAGGGCTTTGACGGACGGGGCGTTGGCATTGCTATCATAGACCAGCCTTTGTTGAAGGACCATATTGAATACGCAGACCGGCTTGTGAGATATGAAGGGATAGATGTAGTTGGCGTACCCGTACAAATGCACGGACCGCCCGTCTGCAGCATCGCCGTCGGGAAAACATGCGGAGTAGCACCGGGAGCTTCGTTCTATTTCTTTGCCGTACCAATGTGGAAACCTGACAACCAACCATACTGTGATATAATAGACAAGCTGATTAAACTTAACGAAGATCCAAAGACGACAGAGCGAGTTAGAGTTGTAAGCATCTCAACCGGTATGTTTTCCCAGCAGGCCAATTTCGACCGCTGGCAGGAGGCTTTGAAAAAAGCAGATGAAAACGGCATCCTGGTTGTGACCTGTGCTCAGGATTCTTTTCAGTATGGAATGCTCGCTCGAATTGTCGGTAAAGACCCGGACGACCCGGCAAGTTATCATAGCGGAATATATGGCGTCCGACCCGGCGCCGTTTTGGTTCCGGCGAGCAACCGTACGACGGCCGGCCACACCGGCCGTGACGTCTATACGTTTTGGCGAGAGGCGGGGATGAGCTGGGCGACACCTTATCTGGCGGGACTTGCTGTCTTGGCTTACCAGGTCAATCCGGAAATCGAACCTAAGACTATTGTTGCACTGTTGAAAAAGACGGGCGTACAGACAAGTGTCGGTGCCATAGTTCAGCCTAAATATTTTATTGAGGAAGTCAGAAATACTCAACATCACTGACAATAGATAATAGCTAAAATAATGTGCGTTGAAATCGAACTAAAACTCAAGGTGAAATCGCCGGCTGAAATAGAGCAAAAACTAACTGAACTCGGCGCGGAATTTCTGGCAGAGCAGTCACAGACGGACTTTTTTTTTGACGATGCGGATGCTTCTCTGATCGCAACCGACCGGTGTCTTCGCTTGCGACGACAGTTGGCCGCCGGCAGGGAGAGATATTTTTTAACTTTCAAGGGTGCTAAAGAGAAAAGCAACTTTAAAAAGAGGCAGGAAATCGAGATTGAAATCACAGAAGCGGACTCCGCGCAAAAGCTGCTCTTGGCATTGGGCTATGAAAAAGTCCTGGTCGTTGAGAAAAGGCGCCGCCTTTGGCAGCTCGGCGGATGCTCTGTTGCTTTGGACCAGTTGCCATTATTAGGCGATTTTGTGGAAATAGAAGGGCCGGATGATGCAACAATTGACGATATGCAACAGGACCTTGGGCTGGCAGACTTACCGCACATTGCAAAGAGTTATGCCCAGTTGACAAAGGAAGAACGCGACCGAAGTAACGTTTAGCTTAGAGCAGGTAAATAGATTCACTCGCGAAAAGATACGAAATATGAAACCGGACGATGGCTATATAACTTATATCCTTAATCCCAAAGCCGGCGCCACAAGCAGCAAACGAACGGGGCGACAGTTCGAGCAATACCTAATCAAAAAGGGATTCAAGGTCAAAACCTGTTTGACCAGGTCTCTTGACCATGCGTGCGAATTG
>CAZHBL010000067.1:0-14572 GCA_964530105.1 uncultured Pirellulales bacterium
CGGCAAACGAGGATGTTGGCCTTTTGTATGGTTCTTTTCATTTGTTGAGGCTTATGCAAAACGGGCAAACCCCCGCGGACTTAAACATCTGCTCTAAGCCTCGAATTCAATACCGGCTCTTGAATCACTGGGACAATCTGGATCGCTCAGTAGAGCGAGGTTACGCGGGTAAGTCATTGTGGAAATGGGAGGAACTGCCGGAGACGATAGATCCGCGATATAAAGATTACGCAAGGGTGAACGCTTCTATCGGCATCAATGGGACGGTGGTGAACAATGTTAATGCCAATCCCATTTTCCTGACGGCCGAATATATTGCAAAACTCAAAGTGCTGGCCGATGTCTTCAGACCTTACGGCATCAAGCTGTTTGTCTCTATTCGTTTTTCGTCCCCACTAAAGCCGGCATCAAGCAGAAACAGCCGACGGAGCGGCATCGGTTCACTGGAAACTGCCGACCCTCTGGACCCGGATGTTCGGCAATGGTGGAAGGAAAAAGTTAAAGAGGTCTATCAATCTATTCCCGATTTCGGCGGCTTTCTGGTAAAGGCCAATTCCGAAGGCATGCCCGGTCCACAGGATTACAAAAGGTCACACGCCGATGGTGCCAATATGCTGGCCGAAGCATTGGCTCCTTATGGTGGCATCGTGATGTGGCGAGCATTTGTATACGACGCTGACGTCGATCCCGACCGAGCCAAACGGGCTTACAAAGAATTTGTCCCGTTGGATGGACAGTTCCGTAATAATGTGTTTGTGCAGTCCAAGAATGGCCCCATTGACTTTCAGCCCCGGGAGCCGGCTCATCCTTTGTTTGGAGCCTTGCCTAAGACACCTTTGATGCTGGAACTACAGATTACCCAGGAGTACTTAGGACACTCAAAGCACTTGGTTTTTCTGGCGCCCCTATGGAAAGAATGCCTGGACTTCGACACGTATGCCAAAGGTCAAGGCTCTTACGTTTCCCGGGTTATTGATGGGTCTTTACACAATTATCCAATGACCGGGATTTCAGGCGTGGCCAATACCGGCTCGGACCGCAACTGGTGCGGGCATCTGTTCGCCCAGGCCAACTGGTACGCCTTCGGCCGCCTGGCCTGGGACCACAACCTGTCCAGCGAAGATATCGCCGAAGAATGGATTCGCATGACACTCCGCCGGGACAGCGACGTTGTTAAGACAGTCAAGTCAATGATGATGGGATCGCGGGAGGCATGCGTCAACTACATGACTCCTTTGGGACTCCATCATATCATGCAGGCCGGCTTTCACTACGGCCCGCAACCAGATTACGCGAAATCATCACGATTGGATTGGACCAGCGTCTATTATCATCGCGCCGACGATATAGGCTTGGGATTTGATCGAAGCTCATCCGGAAGCAACGCGACAAGCCAGTATTTTCCGCCGTGGCGGGAGCGATTCGATAAGATAGAGACATGTCCCGAAGAATACTTGCTTTGGTTTCACCACGTTCAGTGGGACCACAAAATGAAGTCGGGCAGGACATTGTGGGAAGAATTGTGCTACAGATACTATAAAGGTGTCGATTATGTAACAGCGATGAGACAGAAGTGGGCTACGCTTGAAAAGGATATTAACCCGGATATATACTCGCACGTTCAGGAAAAACTGGCCATACAGGAAAAGGACGCTATCATTTGGCGTGATACTTGTCTGGGTTATTTTCAAAAATTCAGTAAAATGCCCGTACCTGAACAACAATTGAAATAATGATCTTTAACGCATATAACTGTTCTTAATCATTAAACTAAAGGAGTCACAAATGAATGTTGAACAGCAAAAACTCTCTATCAAGGAAAAAATCGGCTACAGTTTGGGCGATACTGCCTCGAATCTTTTTTTTCAAACCTTCATGACATTCATGCCAATTTTCTATACAGATATATTCGGCTTAACCGCTGGCACAATGGGATGGATGTTTTTAATCAGTAAACTCTGGGATGCGTTCAATGACCCGATGATGGGCATGATTGCCGACCGAACCAATTCCAGGTGGGGAAAATACAGACCATATATATTATTTGGCGCCATACCTTTTGGAGTAATGGGTATTTTGACGTTTACAACGCCTAATTTTTCATACAATTACAAACTTCTGTATGCTTTTCTAACTTATAACGCAGTGATGATGCTCTACACCCTTGTCAATGTGCCCTATTGCTCGCTTATGGGTGTTATGACATCAAATACGGCAGACCGAACCGTGCTTTCTTCATTTCGCTTCGTTGGTGTCTTTATCGGGCAGTTTATAGCTTTTTATTGTGTTGGAATACTTCCTACAAAACTTGGTGGTAGTGATGTAGCAACAGCCAAAGGGTATCAAATTACAATGACGATGCTTTCCATTGTTGCAATTATTTTGCTTTATATAACCTTCTTTTCTGCAAAAGAGCGTGTTCATCCTCCAAAGGGTCAAAAAAATCCCATGGGTCGGGACCTGAAAGATTTGATTTCAAATAGCCCATGGCTGATGATAGGTATTGCAACTTTTTTCCAGTTAGTCTTCATAGCTATATTCAGCGGTGCAAGGACATATTATTTCCAGTATTATGTAACAAGCGGAAATGTGTCATTATTTGGTATTGAACCTGAAAATGGCTGGTCATATCAAGGACTTTTAACTGTTTACTTGATATCCGGAACTGTTGTAACAATTATTGGTGTTATAGCAACCAAGATAATCAGTAGAATTTTTGGTAAGGCATTTTGTTATTGGGGTTTTTTGGCTATATGTGGTGTTACAACTATTCTCTATTATTTTTTGAAACCTGAAGAACTTAACCTCATTTTCGGTCTCAATTTCATCAGGTCTTTCGCAATAGGGCCGGTCTCGGCTATGCAGTGGGCTATGTTCACAGATTGTGCGGATTATAATGAGTGGAAAACAGGCAGACGGTCAACAGGACTAATGATGGCCGCTTCACTATTTTTCCTTAAGTTTGGATTAGCTTTGGGCGCGGCCGCGATAGGTTGGATTCTTGCATGGTATGGTTATGAAAAAGGCGCCACGCAAACAGTGGAAGCTACTAAAGGCATTGTTTTACTGAACAGTGTTTATCCGGCGATTTTCACTTTGCTTGGAGTCGCTGCCATGGTCTTTTATCCATTGAGCAGCAGGAAAATGCTGGAAATTGAAACTGATTTAATCGCACGACGTAAAGCTGCTCAAAACGATTGAACTTTGAGAAAACATTAGCTGTCGTAATAGAAAAATCGAGGGTATAGAGTATGAAAATTTCTCGCTTATTGCTATGCTTCTATTTGTTCTTGTTTTCAAATTCCGCCTTTTGTCGGGTCAGGCTTCCACGTTTGGTAAGCGACGGTATGGTGTTGCAAAGAGATGCTGGTGTAAAGATTTGGGGCTGGGCTGCGGCAGATGAAAAAGTGACAATAAACTTTAACGGCCAAACATACAATGACATAACCAGCAAAGACGGTAAATGGGCGGTAACGCTTTCTGCATTAAAAGCGGGCGGCCCCTACAACATGGAAATCAACAGCAGTAATCATATAACTCTTAAGGATATTCTGATAGGCGAAGTATGGGTATGCTCAGGTCAGTCGAATATGGACCTGCCAATGGCACGGGTAGAAGAACGCTATGAGGATGTGATAGCAAACTCTAACAATCCGGCTATCAGGCGTTTTTTTGTTTCTAAAAGGTATGATTTTAACACGCCGCAGGAAGACTTGGAGTCAGGTTCATGGGAATCGGCAAATCCCGAGAGTGTTATGCGTTTTACCGCCACAGGTTATTTTTTTGCGAAATCATTATACGAAAAATACAAGGTCCCCATTGGTTTAATTCATGCAAGTGTAGGCGGATCGCCAGCCGAAGCATGGTTGAGCAAAGAAGCCTTGAAAGAATTTCCGTCCCATCTCGAAACGGCGAAAAAATTTAAGAATAGCGACTACCTCAATCGCATTGAGAAAAAAGACAAAGCCGTCAGCGATGCATGGTACAGCCTTTTGCAGCAGAAGGACAAAGGTCTGGCGGAGGGCCAAAAGCCGTGGTTCGATCCGACCTATGACGCTTCCGATTGGGCAACAATGAACGTGCCGGGCTACTGGGCGGACGGCCCGTTAGGGAATGTGAACGGCGTTGTCTGGTTCAGAAAGGAAATTGATGTCCCGGCTTCCATGACCGGCAAGCAGGCGAGACTTTTACTGGGCAGGGTTGTTGACAGTGATAGAACTTATGTTAATGGCAAATTTGTCGGCAGTGTTTCATACCAATATCCGCCGAGAAAATATGATTTACCTGAAAACCTGTTAAAAGCGGGGAAGAATATCATAGTTGTAAGGGTCGTCAATAATGTTGGCCGGGGCGGTTTTATTCCGGACAAGCCGTATCAACTCTCAGCCGCCGGGCACACAATCGATTTAAAAGGCTCATGGAAATACAAATTAGCTGCGATTATGGAACCATTGCAGTCAAAAACTTTTATTGAGTGGCAGCCGTTAGGCTTATACAACGGAATGATTGCACCGTTGTTGAATTACACAATTAAAGGAGTAATCTGGTATCAGGGTGAATCTAATACGGCAAGACCACGTGAATATCAGAAGCTATTCCCTGCGTTGATAGCCGACTGGAGACAAAAATGGAACCAGGGGAATTTACCGTTTTTATACGTACAACTGGCTAATTATATGCAGGTTAAAGACCAGCCTTCCGAAAGCAACTGGGCCGAGTTGAGGGAAGCTCAGCTTAAAACGCTCTCCGTCCCCAACACTGCAATGGCTGTCGCTATCGATATAGGCGAATGGAATGACGTCCATCCATTGAACAAGGAAGATATAGGTAAACGTCTTGCACTCGGAGCACAAAAAGTGGCTTACGGAGATGATACGGTAGTTTATTCAGGTCCCATCTATCAATCCATAAAGATTGAAGGAAACAAAATCATTCTCACATTTACAAATATTGGCAGCGGTTTGGTCAGTCACGGGAGTAGCGGACTGAGACATTTTGCCATAGCCGGAGCTGACAAAAAATTTGTCTGGGCGAAAGCGAAAATAGAAGGCGATAAAGTTGTCGTCTGGAATGAAGATATAACCAGTCCGGTAGCTGTACGCTATGCCTGGGCTGACAATCCTGAAGGTGCAAACTTATATAACAAGGAAGGTTTACCGGCGTCACCTTTTAGGACGGATGAATAATGTTTTTCGAAGTGACTTTTTTTGATTGGCTTGAATACAAAAAACTTCTCAATAAATAGGAGATTCCTCGCAGTGAGCACCAACAACAGTAAAAAATCCGCTTATCTGAATCCGGAATTGCCGGTCGCAGAGCGAGTCCGGGACCTGCTCTCTCAAATGACGCTGGAAGAGAAAGTCACCCAGATGCTATGCGTATGGCAGGAAAAGTCTAACACCTTAGTTAATGACGAAGGGGACTTCGATCTTGAAAAGGCCAAAAAACATTTCGGGCACGGTCACGGCCTGGGGCAAGTCGGCCGGCCAAGCGATGCCGGAGCGGGCAGGAATGCACGAGAGACGGCGGAGCTGACTAACGCCATTCAGAAATTCTTTATGGAGAACAGCCGGCTGGGTATTCCGGTAATCTTTCATGAGGAATGCCTGCATGGTCATGCTGCTGTTGACGCTACGAGTTTCTCGCAGCCCATCGGTCTGGGCGCGACTTTTAATTCCGACCTGGTCCGTCGGCTTTTCGAGATGACCGCCGAAGAGGCCCGCGCTCGCGGGACGCACCAGGCGCTGACACCTGTTGTCGATGTCGCACGCGAGCCGCGGTGGGGTCGTGTAGAAGAGACCTATGGGGAAGATCCATATCTTGTCTCACGAATGGGCATTGCCGCCGTTCAAGGCTTCCAGGGCGATGCAAAATTCACCGACAAAAATCATATCATCGCAACGCTCAAGCACTTTGCCGCTCATAGCCAGCCAGAATCAGGCACAAACTGTGCCCCGGCCAACGTCTCGGAACGCATACTCCGTGAAGTCTTTCTCTATCCCTTCAGAAAGGCTGTCCAGGAAGGCGGCGTCATCAGCGTAATGGCCTCGTACAATGAGATCGACGGCGTTCCCTCCCACGCCAATAAATGGCTGCTGCGTAACGTCCTACGTGGTGAGTGGGGCTTTAAGGGATTCGTCGTATCGGATTACTTCGCCGTTCGTGAACTGAACGAACGTCCCGGCTTTTTCGGGCAGTTTCTTGCCGAAGATGGTAAGGCTGCTGCCGCTCTCGCTGCCAAAGCTGGTGTCAATATAGAATTGCCCGATATTGATTGTTATGCCCATCTTACTGAGCTGGTTAAAGAAGATACACTCCCCGAGTCACTGCTCGATGAGCTGGTTGCTCCGATGCTTGAATGGAAATTCGAACTCGGACTGTTCGACGATCCCTACGTAGATCCTGATATTGCTGAGAAAATTGTAGGTAGTGACAACAATCGCCGGCTCGCCTTAGAAGCCGCCCGGCAGACTATCACACTTCTAAAGAATGATAACGTCGTGGCGCCTCTCGATGTGAGCAAGATCAAGACCCTCGCCGTGATTGGTCCCAACGCGGACCGCGTGCTGCTCGGCGGATATAGTAGCAGGCCGAAACATTTCACAACAGTATTACAGGGCATTCGCGACCGCGTCGGCGATTCGGTACGGGTCCTCTATCATGAAGGGTGTAAAATCACGATAGGCGGGTCGTGGCAGGCAGATGAGGTCGTCCCCAGCAATCCCGATGATGACCGTAAAAGCATTGCCGAAGCCATCAAAGTGGCTCAAAAAGCGGATTGCATCGTCCTGGCCATCGGCGGTAACGAGCAAACCTCTCGCGAGGCATGGGAGCTAAACCATCTGGGTGACCGCACAACCCTCGATATGGTCGGCCTGCAGGATGAGCTGGTCGATGCCATTGTCGCCACGGGAAAGCCGGTGATTGCACTTCTGTTTAACGGCCGGCCTTTGTCCATCCGTAATCTCACGGAGAAAGTTCCGACGATATTCGAGTGCTGGTATCTCGGCCAGGAGACCGGCCGAGTGGTTGCCGAAGTGCTCTTCGGAGATATCAATCCCGGCGGCAAGCTGCCGATCACCATTCCCCGTTCGGTCGGTCACGTTCCCGCTTACTACAATTATAAGCCCTCCGCTCGTCGTGGCTATCTCTTCGATGACGTAAGCCCGCTATACCCATTCGGCTTCGGCCTGAGCTATACACGGTTTACGTTCGGCAAGCCTCGCCTTGAAAAGAAGACAATAAAGTCGGATGAATCCACTCGTGTCCTCGTAGATGTCACCAACACAGGCAAGGTTGCCGGCGACGAAGTGGTGCAGATGTATATTCGCGACTGTATAAGCTCTGTCACACGGCCGGTAAAGGAATTGAAGGGTTTTCAACGGGTTACGCTTGAACCCGGCCAGACCGAAACCGTGAGTCTGGATATTACGCCGGAGCATCTGGCCTTTTACAATATCGACATGGACTACGTGGTCGAACCGGGCGAATTCAAGATCATGATTGGTAATTCGTCACGCGATGAGGACCTACAGCAAGTGGTCTTAACTGTAGAATAATTTAATAGCTGTTTTAAGACGAAATTAAGGAAGGAGACACATCATGAGTAAGACATTTGCCAATAAAGTTCTATGGGCATCGTTAGTTTTGTTAATGAGCGTGAGTATCTTTGCCCAGCAGAGCCAGCGACGGGCAAATGACAGATGGGTGGAGATTCGACGTTTGACGACCGAAGATCATCGGAGAATGATGGACCTTCTGGGCATCAAGTCACTTCGACCGGGAAGAAACGGTATGAATCCTCAAGCGGACAATTACGCCAATTACGATGAGTCAAAAGCCAATCCCTATCCGGACCTGCCGGACCCGCTGGTATTGAAGAACAGACAAAAGGTCACTACGGCACAAATGTGGTGGAATCAAAGACGGCCGGAGATTGTGGAGGACTTTGACATGGAAATCTATGGCCGAGTTCCCAAGGACACGCCCAAGGTCAACTGGGAAGTAACCGGCATGACCAATGAAAAGAACGGCGATGTACCGGTAATCACGAAAGAACTCGTGGGCCACGTTGACAATTCATCGTATCCGGCCATTACCGTTGACATTCAGCTAACACTTAGCACCCCCGCAAATGCAACCGGTCCGGTGCCGGTGATTATGGAGTTTGGTTTTGGCGGTCGCTTTGCCATGGCCGGACGCGGCGGCGGACCGACCTGGCAGCAACAAGTGCTCGCCAAAGGATGGGGCTATGCCATTATTGTGCCGAACAGCATTCAGGCCGATAACGGCGCCGGCCTGACACAGGGTATCATCGGTCTGTGCAACAAAGGCAAGCCCCGCAAGGCCGATGATTGGGGCGCGTTGCGTGCCTGGGCCTGGGGCGCCAGTCGCGCTCTTGATTATTTCCAGACCGACAAATCTGTGGACGCAAAGCAAGTCGGGCTTGAGGGCCACTCACGTTATGGCAAGGCAACGCTCGTGGCTATGGCTTATGACCAGCGTTTCGCGATTGCCTACGTCAGCTCCTCCGGCGCAGGCGGCGCGAGTCTTTTCCGCCGTGACTATGGCGAGATAGTGGAAAATCTCGCCGGGTCGGGCGAGTACCATTGGATGGCCGGCAATTTCCTCAAGTACGCCGGGCCGCTGACCTGGGACGATTTACCCATTGACGCACATGAGCTGGTCGCTCTGTGCGCTCCGCGTCCAGTGTTCGTTAGTGGTGGCTCGATTAATGGGGATGCGTGGGTGGACGCAAAGGGCATGTTCCTGGCCGCGGTTGGCGCGGGGCCGGTATATACGCTCTTAGGCAAGACGGACATGGGGACGACCGAATTTCCCCCGATAGAAACCACACTGATTGATGGGGACATTGCTTTCCGTCAGCATAGCGGCGGACACACTCCCGGTCCGAACTGGCCTACTTTCCTGACGTTTGCCCAAAAGTACCTTAAAGTGAATCAAGGGGCGGAACAGGCCGCCGAATCGTCGAAGTAATAAAGAAAGCCGAGATTAATTTAAAATAGAGATGAGATGACGAAATCTATCCTTAAAATTCTGGTGATCATTGACTTAATCTTTTTGTGTCCCGGCGTTGTCCTGGCCGTCAGCCAAACGCAATATGTGGATTTTTTTAATAGTAAGGGCAGCTTCTGCCTGGCACAAAAAGACCAGCTTGCGACACTTTACGTTGATTCACAGGATTATGCAGGTGTTGCGCGAGCAGTCAGGGATTTGCAGGCCGACGTTAAGCTCGTTACGAACCAGATGCCTATAGTCACGCATGAACAAGCCGACCTTGGGGCAAACGCAGTCATTGTAGGTACGATTGGAAAAAGCTCAATCATTGACGGATTGATTCGAGACCGCAAGATCGATGTATCACAGATTACCGGCAAGTGGGAATCATTTCTGATCGAAGTGGTGCCGGAGCCTCTGCCCGGCGTCAAAAAAGTATTGGTTATCGCCGGCAGCGATAAAAGAGGAACCATCTACGGCATCTACGACCTGTCCGGGCAGATCGGCGTTTCGCCGTGGTATTGGTGGGCCGATGTGCCGGTCAAACATCACGAAGCACTTTTTGTGAAAGCAGGTTGCTACGTGGAGGGGCCGCCGACAGTTAAATACAGGGGAATTTTTCTAAACGATGAAGAACCGGCGCTGGGGCGCTGGGCAGTTGAGAAATACGGTGGATTCAACCATGAGTTTTACGAAAAGGTTTTTGAGCTTATCCTGCGAATGAAGGGCAATTATCTCTGGCCTGCTATGTGGTGGGCGAGCTTTAACAGTGACGATCCGAATAATCCGAAACTGGCGGACGAATACGGTATCGTCATGGGCACCACGCACCATGAGCCGATGATGCGAGCCCATGCCGAGTGGAGAAAAATCAATGGAGGAGCCTGGAACTACGAGACCAACGCCGAAAAGCTGCGACAATTCTGGACAGAAGGCATTCAGCGAATGGACTTGAATGAAAGTATCGTCACTCTTGCCATGCGCGGCGACGGCGACAAAGCCATGAGCGAAGAAACAAACATCGCACTGCTGGAGAAAATTGTTGCCGACCAGCGCAAAATTCTCGCCGACGTCACGGGCAAAGATGTAACCACGATTCCACAATTATGGGCATTATATAAGGAAGTGCAGGATTACTATGACAAGGGTATGCGGGTGCCGGAAGATGTCACATTGTTGTTGTGCGACGACAACTGGGGAAACGTCCGCAGATTACCCAAGCCCGATGATCCACCACGATCCGGCGGATACGGCATGTATTATCATTTCGATTTTGTAGGCGGCCCCAGGAATTATAAGTGGGTCAATACAAATCCGATAGCACGTGTGTGGGAGCAGATGCACCTGTGTTATTGGCTCGGCGTGGACCGAATCTGGCTTGTGAACGTCGGCGACCTAAAGCCTATGGAATTTCCCATCGAGTTTTTCCTGGATTATGCGTGGAATCCCGACCAGTGGCCGGCGGAGCGTCTGCCCGAATATACCCGGCTGTGGGCACAACAACAGTTCGGTCCTGAGCAAGCGGCGGCTATTGCGGACATCCTCGACAAATACACAAAATACAACAGCCGCCGGAAGCCTGAAATGCTTGCGTCAGATACCTACAGCTTGATAAATTACCATGAAGCTCAAACGGTTGTGTCCGATTACAACAAACTGGCCGAAAAAGCCGAACGGATTAATAAAACCATGCCTTCCGAATACAAAGATGCTTATTATCAGCTCGTGCTGCATCCGGTGACAGCTTGTGCGAATTTAAACAAGCTTCGGGTGACTTGTGGAAAGAATCACCTCTATGCAAAACAAGGTCGTGCCGCTACTAATGATATGGCGGAAAAAGCCAGAGAATTGTTTGCCAAAGATCAGGAGATTTCTCACTATTACAACAAAGTCATGGCCGGCGGCAAATGGAACCACATGATGGATCAAACGCATATCAGCTATACGTACTGGCAGCAGCCGGAAAAGGACGTTATGCCCAAAGTCCAGGAAATTAAAATACCTGTTGCAGCGGATATGGGCGTGTCCATCGAAGGCTCCGATAACTTCTGGCCTATGGAAAAGACCGAAGCAGTCTTGCCTGAATTCGATCTCTTTAATCAGCAGAAATACTATGTAGAAATATTTAATCGTGGACGGGCACCTTTCGATTACAAAATCGAATCAGGACAGTCGTGGCTAAAAATTACGCCTAACCAGGGAAAAGTTGACAATGAGCAGCGTATATTTGTAAGCGTTGACTGGCAACAAGCCCCGGTTGGAACACATCATATACCGATTACAATCACCGGACCTAATGAAAGCAGCGTTGTTGTCCAGGCTGTAATCAAAAATCCTGTAATGTCAGAACGGGACCAAGTCAGAGGATTTGTCGAGAGTAACGGGTACATTTCCATTGAGGCTGAACATTACACCAAAGCTATCAATGCAGGCCCTATCAAATGGCTGCGCATTCCGAATTTAGGACGGACGCTTTCCGGGATAACACCTATACCGGTTACGGCAAAAAGTCAGTCACCCGGGCCAGATAGCCCTCGTTTAGAATATTGTCTGCATCTTTTTAGCAGCGGCAAAGTCAATGTAAATACATATCTGTCTCCAACCCAGAACTTTTTCGATACTCAGGGGTTGCGATATGCTATCTCGTTCGATGACCAGATGCCACAAATTATCAACATCCATGAGAAAGATACAGTTCCCGACTGGAAGTACCCTCCGGCCTGGGAAAAGGCGGTCGGTGAAAATATCAAAATAATGACCTCTGAACATAATCTCAAAGAGCCGGGCGAGCACGTTCTGAAATTCTGGATGGTCGATCCTGGAATTGTGCTGCAAAAAATCGTAGTCGATGCCGGCGGCGTTAAGCCGAGCTATCTGGGCCCACCAGAAAGTTACTTCGCTGGCGGCTCGGCCCAGAGTGACATCGATGGTTCTGGCGCCTTTGCCACCGGCACGTACCGCAATCTTTTCGTCGAGGCCGGCCACTCCGAAGAACAAGTGATGACGAAAGTCAACAGGGTGTACCAACAATTTTTCCACGGTGATCCGAACACGCAGACGCTTTACTATCCCGCCGGCTCCAATGCCAACGGGCCGCTGGCGTACATGCCGGACATAAATCATAACGATGTGCGCTCCGAGGGCATGTCGTACGGTATGATGATCGCCGTGCAATTAGACAAGAAGGCCGAGTTCGACGCCCTATGGAACTGGTCTAAGACCTACATGTACCATGACGATCCAACGCACCCCACGTATGGCTTCTTTTCGTGGCAGATGCGTTACGACGGAACCGCCATGAGCGAATTACCGGCGCCGGACGGCGAAGAGTATTACGCTATGGCGCTGTATTTTGCTGCCGGGCGATGGGGTAACGGCACGGGCATCTACAATTACAAGGCCCAGGCGGACAAACTTCTAACTGATATGGTACACCGCGAGCCGATTACCGGCATGGTCGGGGGCCGTTTCACCAGAGAGCAGACTGTTGGCAAGGAAGTCAATGACGAACACGCCATGATCCTTTTCTCGCCCGATTCCAGGCGGAACAACATGACCGATCCCTCCTATCATCTGCCTGCGTTCTACGAATTGTGGGCGCGATGGGGGCCGAAGGAGGATAGGGCCTTTTGGTATCGTGCCGTTACGGCCAGCCGTGATTTCTTTCAACAAACTACGAATCCCCAAACGGCCTTGAATCCAAATTATGCCAACTTCGACGGTACTCCGTTCAAGTCCTTCGGCCGGACCGATGCGTTTCGGCACGACGCATGGCGTACGGCTGGCAATTGGGCCGTGGACTGGTCATGGTGGGGCAAAGATCCGCGCGAGAGGCAATTGAGCGACCGGCTTCAAGCGTTTTTCGAGTCCCAGGGGATAGACACTTATGTAGACCAATACGAACTTGACGGCACACCTTTAGACCAGGCGAAGGCACATTCGACCGGCCTGGTGAGCACGAATGCTGTCGCCTCTCTGGCGGCCACGAACGGCCCGCGAGCACAAAAGTTTGTCGAAGCCCTGTGGAACGCCGATGTCCCCTCTGGGCAATATCGTTACTACGATGGATTATTGTATTTCATGAGTCTGCTTCATTGCAGCGGCCAGTTCCGCATCTGGACGCCTCAATAACAGTTGTTAATAAATTAAGGAGTGCGTATTATGCAAAGCAGAAATATGTCAATAACAATCATTAGATCGACATGTGCTCTTATGATAGCTTTGCCTTCAGCGATGAGCTGCGATGCAGCCGACTCGAAGAGAAATCCTTCCGAAGGTGCAGGTGCTTTCGCAACCGGCAGGTATCGTAACCTGTTTGTCGAAGCCGGACACTCACCCCAGGAAGTGACGGCACAAATCGACCGTGCCTTCAAGCAATTATTCCACGGCGATCCAAATACACAAACCGTTTATTTTTCGGCTGGGAAAAACACAAACGGGCCGCTGGCTTATATCTGTGACATCAACAACAACGATGTGCGATCCGAGGGCATGTCATACGGCATGATGATTGCCGTACAACTGAATAAAAAAGCCGAGTTCGATTCGATCTGGAACTGGGCCAAGACATATATGTATCACGATGATCCCAAGCACCCCGGCTACGGCTATTTCTCCTGGTCGGTGAAAAGAAGCGGCAAGCCGAACGACGAAATGCCTGCGCCGGATGGAGAAGAATATTTTGCTATGGCGCTTTACTTTGCCGCAGGACGCTGGGGCAACGGCACGGGCATCTACAACTACCAGGCTGAGGCGGACAGGCTCCTGACGGACATGAGGCACCGCAAGCTCGTTACCGGCCCGACGGTCATCGGCCCTCGAACAGCCGGTGATCTTTTTGAGCCGGAACATAAGATGGTTCGTTTTACGCCGGACGTCGATAACCGTGAGCACACCGATCCATCCTACCACCTGCCGGCGTTTTATGAGCTTTGGGCGTTGTGGGGTCCCGAGCGGGACCGGCCCTTCTGGGCACAGGCCGCTTCAGTTAGTCGCGATTTCTTTCAGCGCGTGACACATCCGACCACGGGTCTTGCCCCGGATTATGCCAATTTCGACGCTACGCCGTGGGCGAGCCCATGGAATCCGCGGTCAGCGAACTTTCAGGCCGACGCCTGGCGCACGGCGATGAACTGGTCGATGGACTGGGCCTGGTGGGCAAAGGACATCAGAGAACGGCAGCTCAGCGATCACCTCCAGGCGTTTTTCGAATCCCAGGGCATGTCCGATTATAAGAGCAATTTCAAACTCGACGGCACCCTCGTCGGCGGCGCGCATTCGACTGGGTTAGTGGCTATGAATGCCGTGGCCAGTCTCGCAGCGACTCATGAGCGTGCAAAACAGTTCGTCGAAGCACTCTGGAATACACCGATCCCATCGGGACGATACCGTTACTACGACGGTATGCTATACATGCTGGGTGTGCTTCATTGCGGCGGCCAATTCCGCATCTGGTCCCCACAATAAAAGTAGACTCAATCTGTGGGCCTTTTTTTTATTCACCGGGAGAAGGAGCAGATGCGAACCAGTTTTCAGGATCGTTGCCGTAGTCGGT
>CAZHBL010000068.1:0-14537 GCA_964530105.1 uncultured Pirellulales bacterium
TAACATTTACTGCACCATTATATTTTAAGGATGCCTGGCTTTTCATATCTTCATTAAATATTCAAGACTCACGGGTTTTTAAGTTTTTCGCTTAATAGTACATGTCATCTGTATCGGTTATATCGTCCCAATCCACAGTATCCGGGTCATAATCTTCGTCTTTCTCCTGGCATTCATGAAGATGGTCCAGGATTCTGTTTACGACTCTTCGAATAGCCATAGTGTGCTCACAGATTTCCTCAAGAAGCTGAGTGCTCTTGTCGTCTTCTTCTGGTAAATTTTGTTTTGGTGTCATTTTAGAATGATGACGTAGCCGGTGTATTTAAGCTTAATGCCACTGAAACATATGGGAAAAGAAAGATATGTTGAAGTAGTAGAATAAAGGAGGGCCCTGCACTCGAGCCCTCCCCAAGATCGGCATTCTAACGATTAGCAGGAAACAGTCAGTTCACTTGCCAGAAGATTCAACTGGATGTCGCAGTCAATGGGCAGCTGCCGCAGATACTTTGTAAACTGGGCGATCATCAGGCCTGCTGCAATATTTGCACAATAAATCGTTGTCTTCGCTGTACATGATCCTTCAAATGCCTCGTTAGAATTGAATAGAGTGGTCGGATAATGCTTCCGGGATTCAGAATCACATGCAGTTATTATCCTTAATACCTCAGCGCTCATTCGGCCATCGGCGAAGAAGGAGACTTTATCCTGCATAGCTTCCCAGACCAATCGCCTGGTTTGGATCCGGTCGACCGCACAAAAAGCTACATTACCGATTTCCATGCTCCTGCGAAAAGCCTCTTTCGCCCAATGGATCTCAGTGTCGGTGTTGATCTGTTTGCACATTCGTGCTGTTGCCTCGACTTTCGGCTTTTCGAAATCAGCTTCCAGGTAACCCTGGCTGGCCAGATTACTTGCATCGACAGTATCAAAATCAACAAGTTGCAGCCAGGAAATGCCCATAGCTGTCAGTTGTAAAGCTACTTGCCGGCCAATAGCGCCAACTCCAATTACTGTTGCCTTGCAGCCAGCAAGTCTTTCGGCAGGAACAATATCTCTTTGACGCATATATCTCTCTTTTCTTTGTTCTGTGTTCATAACAATATCACCTCGCTTTCTTGATCCCACAATTCAGGTTTTTCTGACAGTTCATCCAAAATGAACTGACGTTCCTCATGCTCCATCTTCTCAAATTCATCGAGGAAATCATACGGCAAGGCGTAACTGGTCAGGTCATGCTCAGTGATACCGTTACTTTGCACTGTCCGGTCAGTCAGCCATTCAATTGCTTTGACATTCGTGGCGTGCTCGGCGTCCCACTGTTCAAGATCACTCGAACCAAAGGCCTGGCTGTAGTCTATTTCTGTAGGAATCAGCACTTGGCCTCCGGGCCCAACGTTGAAGCGCAGCTTGGCATAGGTCTTGTTGTACCGTGCTACGACAAATAGCACAGCCCATTGACAATTTCCAAAGACCCGTTCGAATGTTTCTTCATCTGTCGCGCTGGGCTCAGGTGAATCACCTGGGTGCGAATGCAGCCAGATTCTTGCGAACTGTTCCGGTTTTCTGCCGAGGTCAACCTGAGTGTCAAATAAGTCACCCACTGCTGAATCGTCAAACCTGACGCTGATGGGAGTCACTTCCTGTTTGACCGTGACGAATTCTCTCACGAGCAGCAGATTATCAGTATCAGTGATTCCAAATCCGCCGACTTCGTTATCTGACTTGTCCCTGAAGTACAGCAGCTTTGCCCACGCCGTGGGACTGAATCGAAGGGCAAGCTGTTCTCTATAGCTTCGGTCATCTCGCCAACTTGACCTCTGTTGTTTCTGCCTCAGATTGGCCTGTATTTTCAGATTCTTTGATTTCTGTTTCTGGTTGTTCATTTTCGTTCTCCTTTTCTTCTCTGCAATTTGTACATAGGTAATCTTCCAGACACGATTGACAAAACATCTCGCCACACTCTTCACATCCACTAATGCAGTTTCGGCATACGGATTCCTCGCAATAAGAGCACTGTCTACTGCAAGCCATACAGACTGTCTCCTCACAGTGGCGACAATAGGTTGAACATTCCGCACAATAATCGTTCTCGCAGTACTGGCAAAAGTACGAATTCTCTGAACTCATCGTGCATCCACAGTCATAGCAGGTTGTACCTTCCCAGTTGTCCAGGGACACGTAGGGGCTGTCCGGGCTGTAAGTGTTGAGGATGCTCCTGACGATTGTAAAGAAATCACAGATTCGGCCTTCTTCAAGAGCTGTTCTGATTGCCGCAGAACCATCTCCTTCACACAGCTTTTCGCTGTTGACGTGCGGATGTGTAACTCCGTCATCTGTGGCAGCAGGATTTGGTTCGAGGGCAATAACTAAGTACGGGCTGCTGTAGTACAACTGGTCGAGCTTATTGAGTTCAAGTTGGATCTTGAACTTACCCAGATGGATATCCTCAAGGGTGATCGGCTCTGTTATAACAGAGAGAGTGTTCCTGGATGCATCGAACTCAATGTCGCCGAATTCCTTCTGAAGTCCATCCAATTCATCGATCAGTAACATCAGTTTTGGGATTTCCTTCTGTGGCTTTTCGGCTAAGGGCCGGATTCGCGGCAGGGAATATACCACCTCACCGAGCAGATTGTTTACATTCTTACAGCACCTTTGGGCTGCTGAAAACCAGCCTCGTGACACGGAAGCTCCCATTTTCCGGGATTCGGTGGTAAGTCGTTGAAGCTGGCTGGTAAGATTTGTCAGCTGCCTGTTTAGCTCAACATAACGGCCTTGCTTAAGCTGCATCAAACCTTCTCGGATTCTATTAGCCATACGCGCCAGGTTCTTTATGTCATTCATAGACATATCCTTTCAATAAAAAAGGGCACCTGCCCATCACAAAGACAAGCAGATGCCCTGAGTGACATTCGAGATGCTGTTTGACTAAATCAACGCGCCTTCAATTTTGGTTGGTGTTATAGTGACACGATCTCCTTCCTGCAAAATGTAGTCACGGGCTACGGGCTGGCGATTGACACGAATGAGAAAGTCTGTCTCCTTTCTACCCGGCATTTGCTCTTTGAAGAACTGTTCCACTGAGGTCCCTTCAGGCGAGTTAATATAATCTGCAAAACCTGATCCATCATTGTTTATGTATAAGATTCTCATTTTGTTTCCTTTCGATTTTGTTGATTAACGATTGACCGTTTTCTTACATAGTGACATTTTTGGCAGAGCCAATCATCCTGGCGGACTGCGCACACGGATTCTGCTGTTTATCATAAAGTTTCCTTTCAAATTGGGTATTTTATTAACTTGCAGATGGTTTGATTTGCTGAAGTGATCGAATTGTGTCCAGTAAGGCTACGAGTCGAGCAGGTTATATCAATGACCAGCTTGTCTTGACTTTTTCCATGACAGGATCAGGGATTCTGCAGGAAGGTGAGAACATCCGTTGAGCCTGCTTGATCAATCGATGTGGTAGACCGGTTGCGATGCCGGACTCTTCTATAGCCATTAACTTTGAAAACGCTTCATCCAAACAGACCGTTGGATCCATACCATTCTTGAGACTGTTTTTGTGCCATCGCTGTGTTGCCTGATACGTTGTCGGCTTTGTTTTTCGAATAATCCCAAATACAACGTGATAGATCTCTTCGGCGAGTACGCGTTCATTGTCAAAACCTGGACGATAGATAGTAATCCCGATTCGGCCGGTCTGCTTATCGATCGATGTACAGCCCTGGATGACAAATCGTTTGCCTCGTTCCTTGATTTCATCGTACCAACGTCGTCCTCGTGACTGAATAGCGATATCCTGCGATGCCACCGGCCAGTTGTCATCAAATGCAAGCATGCAATGTTTCACAAGCCAGCCAACCACTTTCATTCGCTCGACAAGATCACCCAGTGCCTCTGGAGGGCGCAGGCCAAACTTTCTTTCTTTGTGGGTATCCTGCTGCTGATAGATAATCGGCATTCGTGGGTACCCCTTCATCTTCGCCAGGCGATCCTTTTGCTGCTCCCAGGTCGGCCAGATTTTGTCGATATCCGGCAGACCTGGAATGTGTCCCATTTCTGCTGCCGCTTTGTCGTAAGCAGCCAGGGCATTTGCTTTGTTTTTGAACAAACCAAGGTATTTTTGTCTGCCTTTACAAACGATCTGGGCCTGCCAGGCCTTTTGACGTTGGAGCCATGTGATACCGGTTGTTGCTGGTGCCTCAAGGAGCCCGGCCTGTATCGCAGCCTCGCGAAGAACACCGGAGTACTCGAATAGCATACGCCTGGCATTCTCCCAGACCGGCCTGAGAACATCTGGATTGTCGAACATGCCCTTGTACACCGCGTAAAAGGAATCAATGCCCTGACTATTCGCGCGTTCTACTATCTCGTCATACCGAAGCCGTTGCACCCGGTCCATCGGGGAGCAGTATAATTTTGGGTGGCTCTCGGCATCGAGCAATGCACCGACCATATCCTCTATCATCTGGAAGTTGTACTCGCCGCATAGCCGGCGCATCCCTTTGTACGTATAATCCTTCCCCTGGTACATGGAACGCCGCCAGGAATTGTGCAAGACCTGTTCCACACCTTCGGGCAGCTTGCCCTGTTCAGTAGACATTTCTACCGGGATAGACTCGCCATCCTTTATTGTGGTCTGCGGCCAACGCTGGTTTTTGTGTCCAGCCTCGCACCATATCTTCCTGGTTTGCTTTGAAAACGACGAGCCGGGGGCTTTGCCCGGCCGGTACATGCCGTGAAGTTTTTCCTCGACAAGCCAGTCGGCAAGCGCGATCCTTGCGGCTCCACCTGGCCCAAACATGAATGCATCGACAAAACAGATCCCGTGCTCTTTTGCAAAGTTTCGTGAAAAGGCCACGTTCAGCGGAGCATCCTGGTATCCGAGCCGTTTAAGGGCAGTGATATACCCCTGATTGACGATCTCGCCGGCGATTTCCCCGACCATCCGGGAGGCCTCGATGGACCTGGCCACCCAGCCGACGAAATGCCGGACCTCGGGACTGTCTTCGAAGTCCTTATCGCTGAAATATTCATCCAGTTCGGCTACTGCCTCTGTTATTTCACGATTATCCGCGTACATCTTCTGTATTCGTTCCCGAAATGTGGTCGCTTGATCTGCACCGACAAAATACCGCGGCTCTCCAGCATATTGTCCCGATGGCTCATTGTCCGTAAGTTTTAGTCCTCTTTCGTTGGGTGGCGGTGGTTCGGTGCCGATGGAGTCATACACATCTCTTAGGGCCTGGTTGATTGTTGTTAATGTCCCAATCATTTCGATGCCTCCTGAAATTGTTCTGAAGGCACCTCCTGCGCGCCGGATGTACCATCAGAGTTATGTCTTTTGTGCGCGCAAAAAAAGAGCCCCCGTAACAACCAAGGGCTTTAGAATGGCCATCAAAATCTTGCTTCTACTCAAAGCCTGGCCAAGGCGTGAGCAGGGCTGGAAAGAATATCTCTACAGTGGTGCAATCATTTTCGTACCTCCAAATAAAAGGGGTGATATGTTTACTCTCACAATCTTCAAATACAGGTGGGCGCGTATGGCCCATTACGAGCTTATTTCAGGGTTTTCTGTTTGTTCAGGCTGTTTATGTTCCATCAGGTATTCAAATGCCTTCTGTAAGGCTAATATGGCCTTAGGGAGGTCATTCAAGCTCAGGCTGTTGGTTCCCTGCCACATGCCGGTTTTGTCTTTGTACCTGACTTCGATCACTACTTTGGGCAGCGGTATAAACTGGCCATTCTTTTGGATGGTGTTTCTAAATATAGAAGCCCTGACAGCTCCAACCTTGAAAACAATTTCTGGTTTTACCATTTTCCACTTATTCCTTATCGATTGGATATTACCAATCAGTACGATCGTACTACGTGATAGGACTTTATAAATCTTTTGGCTGATGCTGATAAATTCAAGGCCGTGAGAAGGCGCTAAAAAGCGACCTTTTAGGGAAGCGATGTTTTGCAGGACCTTCTCAGAGGCCGCGGATCAAATAATCAGCATCAGCAGCAAAAAGCCGTCGGGGAAATTGCACGGCCGGGGTGCCGAACAAACGCGTAGAAGTGAAAGAGAAGTGAAGAACAGATGACGGTCAGGCGATGTGAAGAAGGTGAGTTTGAGATATGACTTGCTGAGAATAGGACTTTCTGCTTTCCATGCTATTTCAGGGTATTCCAGGTTTTCCAGGCCGGCAGAGGCTTGAAGGGTGGACGAGGATTAGGCTGCATGAAAAGGTGGGTCTTAGCTCGGATCACCAACATTGCATAAGCATAGACTTGTTAGAGAAGCTTTGTGAGCATTTGGCAATCTGCTTATCCTGTGGGATGTAGAAGCACGTTTGGCAGGACATGAACATTAGTCATGTTCATCGATGTCAGTAGCTTGTCGACACATTCAGGCTCATCGAAGAGAAACTGCCTCGGTATTGTCAGGCATGGTTTGGATGTTTTTGAATGCATGGATTCCAGCATTAAAACTATGTTGATTATCAACGTTGCTAAAACCAGTATGAGTAACACAATGAGCCATTTTGATTTCTCTTCTTTCAACATATTTCACCTCCTGAACCCTTCTGATGTTGGCAGAAATATATTTGAGATGTCACTAACTAAGTAAGGAACTTCAGGCGTTTCTGGCCATTTCAGGATATTCCGGGTATTTCAGGCCGGAACAGGCCAAATTTGAAAGGCAGTTGAATCCAAAATTTCAAAACGATTTTCTTCTTCCTGACAATGCTTCTTAGTGAAATGAGCTTGTGTTAGGATCTAAAGCAGCTTTTAATGTTTGGACGTTTTTGCTTTCAATTGCTATTAAGATTTTGAAGTTTATAAATCTTTCCATTCCTTATGGACTGGGTTCTCTGCTGAATTCAGCCACAATTATTCTGTGGTGTAGCGCTTGTGGAAACCGTTACATTTATTAATCTTGATAATTTCACATTTGTATGCAAATCAGTCAATATAATTTCCAGGAGGCAGAAAGTCTGAGCCGAAAAAGGAAACACTCTCAGAGATACGAACGATTCGGCGAGATCATTCGCTATCTCACGGTGGATGAGCTACAAAGTTTTTTCGATAGTATTGACAATTACAAGCATAAGTTAATGTTTGAGGTGATTTATGAACTTGGTTGCAGAGTTGGTGAGTTCGTAAGGATCCAGGTAAAACACATTAATTTCAATCGAAGTACTGTCTTCTTTCCAGCCGAGAACACAAAAACTAAACATGCCAGAATCAGTTATTTGCCCAAAGGCTTAACCAATGAAATAAAGAGTATTCTTAAGCAGAGAGGGATCATCACCAAGCGTGACGACAGAATCTTGCAGACTGATGCATACTTATTTCACCCCGGAAGACGTTGGAATAGGCCATATACAGAGAACCGCATCAGGCAGATATTTCAACATTATGTTATCAAAGCTGGACTGCAGCAGGTGTATGGAAAAGACTCGAAGGGAAGAAACTTGAAAATGTTCACGGTTCATAGTTTAAGGCACAGTCATCTCATGACATACGTTGTTGATCGGAAAGTTCCTTTACCGATCGTGCAAAAGCAGGTAGGGCATCGAAGCCTGAAGACTACATCTGTCTATTTGTCACCTTCGACCGAAAAGATGGCTCAGGCATATAAGCAAGCACGTCTCACCGGAGAGGCTGAGTAGTGGTAGTTTCTTTTTGGGTAGCCAAAACCGAGGCTTAATTTGATGCGTTTTCTTGGTTTTTTTGCTTCTTTATTGCTGCTTATACACCCTTATTTTTAGCCTAAAAACGCCGATTTTTTGACAATTCAATGTCCGGTGTCAATTCCTTGACAACATGTCTCTGTAGCGTATATCGTACAAGTTTATGCCGCAACAGCCTCACATGACTCCCCACCGGCAGTGTCACCCTCAGATTCCTTATCCATTACCGCCTCTAAAATCTCTTAAGCTGTTTTCTGTATCCGCCCCAACGACTCCATCAGAGTTTCTTTGTCACCGTTGTACAACTGAATATAATCACTGCTGGCACTGTTCGTATCCAAACCTATGCCGTAACAAACAACAAAAGCCACAGCCTCAGCTTCGGTTTCCCTGACCTTTTTGTCCTTCGGCATGTTGTCCCTGTTTTTATGTAAAATCTCGTGAGCTGTTTCATGGGCTAAGACTGCGAGCTCCTCTGCCGCGGTCAGTCCCTTTTTGAGTCTTATCAGTCCACCCGAAGATACCCCTTCAGCAGAACCAATCGTATCGCTGTACTCAAACATGATACCTTTGCTAGTGATGTACTCTCTCAATCTCTCTGTATAAACGCCGGGATCACCATTCACCCGGGCGAAAGCTGGCAACGGTTTTCCATCTGTCTGACTGATATCGAACACATACGCGGTTTTGAACGCCAGAGCCGTTTCCTCATCGTGCTCTTGGACACCTCGTTCATCCCCTTTATGGATAACCTTCTTACGCCAGACAATCGGCGCCATTATAGCAATCCCCTTCTCGTTCCTTCTGACATATCTGCCGAGTTTCTGCCAAGTACGAAAGCCCGAGATTCTCGTTGCATCAGGTTTCTGAAAACCAATCAAAATAGCATTGCCCAAGCTGTAGTTGCCCTTCTTGCAGTTCGGGCAGGCATCTCCGCCCTTGAGCGACTCGTGCGGCACACGGACCTTATCAGCGCCGGTGTACGTGTCGGTGCCGTTGCGGCCATGTCCTTTGGCTTTCTGCCGGGCCTCTGTGTCTTTGCTTTCGCCCGCATCGTCTCCAGAGTTGTTCTGCTTGTCGGCCTCGCCCAGAATCTTCTCCATCACCTTTTGCGTCTTTTCCGTGGTCGTCCCGAACAGCAGGTGCTTGAGCCGCTGGACCGAGACCCGGTTCTTCTCCAACTCCTGCGTCAGATAGATCAGCGTCTCCATGGCCGCGTGAAGTGTGTCGTATTCGGCTGGGCTCAAGGCCGCCATCTTGGCACGCTCAAGGATCGACTCCAACTCGCTGCGGTCCAGGTCTATCCGCTCGGGGCTACCTGGCCCGGCCGGTCCGCCCGACCTCAGGAGGACGCGGCTGGGTTGTCGCCGACGTCGCTTGCCGCTGTGTCTTCGGATTCTTCGCTGGGCGCTCATGGTCAGACTCGCAACACATCTCAGCACAACTGCGAAAACGAACAGATACATTATCGGACAAAAGCGGCCTTTGGCTTCAAATATTCAAGAGACAGTGAATACAGAAACGTCAATTTCTTCTCACTGGCCCACATCCACCCGACGCCAGGGTGGGACCCCTCGGGCCGCTGCCGGATTGCCGCCGGACAGCAGAACCGCAAGCTGATGAGCTTGAAGGGCCTGGGTCGCTGCCGAACTCTGCGGCCACCACGGGAACCGACCCTTCGAGAGCCGCTTCTGACATAACCAGAAACCCTGCCCGTCATAGACCAGGATCTTGACCGCCTTGCGGCTCTTGTTGCAGAAGACAAAAACGTAACCGCTAAAGGGATCTTGGCGAAGCGCCTCGCGACAAATCCGGGCCAGCCCATCGATCCCCTTGCGGAAATCGGTCGGCTCGACGGCTACCAGGATCCGCATCTGGGGCGTGACCTAGATCATGCCCGGCTGCCCCGAAAACCGTAAGCGAAAGACGCCAGGTCCGCCATGCGGGCTCCCTTGACGTGCATCCGCATCGTCGTTCCGCTTCCATCTTCCAACTCGATCGTACACTCGATAGATGGGGTTGTCACCGGCGGGCTTGGCAGAAGCTCCAGGAACTCACATAGGGTCTCTGCTGGCTTCGATTCGTCAGTGGCTGTCGCCTCCAAATGCTTCTTGAGCGAGTAGTACTTCAGACCCAATGCGCGTGCAGTCTTATTGAGCCCGTGTTTGTGGGCGAGGGCCACGGCCTTCTGCCAGAGTTCCTCAGGCAGTCGGACACGCTTGTTGCGCTGACGGCTGCGCCAAAGATCGAACTGGCGACGCGCTGTGGACAGGGCCACAGGAATGTTTGCAGGCTGTCTGGTGCTCATCAGTCGTTCTCCCAAAAATGAGTTTCGCTGGCCCGCCCGACGACCCGTACCATGGGCCACCGATCAAGCGGAGCTTGCCGGCCACAACTGACGATAACAGAGAAAATGAATTATTTCATGTAGGCTTACCGAAATGACACAAAATATTGCACGTTATCAATTTGCCAGGTAGCAGTTGTTTGGTTAAATCAAAGCCATTTCACAAGTCGCCTGTAAACGGCGGAGTAAAAGTGTCCCATCTGGTGGAGCAAAAATGTACCGCACGGGTTCTATAAACGCTTGACAACGCCTAAATCGTGTACTCATTCAACAGTTGTAGATAGGAGAGATATTGTTCCAAAGAAACCTCTGGTGGCGTTTGATGATCAACACTTGGTATAAAACGGCCTCGTTTTATGGCGGGCAATAATCTTTCAAATTCTTCTCTCATTGCATCTTTGCCTTTTGACATCACAAGTTTATCGAAGTTTCCAAGATATCCAAACTGAGGATACTTTTGCTGAAGGACATTAACATCTACTGCAGCCTGGTGTTCAAGCGGCAAAATAGCATCAACACTAACATCTTCCAGCCATGGTATCAATTCTGAAACATCCCCGTCGCTATCTATAATTACAACAATATCATATTCCTTGAGGACAGGAATTATCTGGCGATAATATGGAGCAATAAAATCATTGAAAAGCTTCTTGCTGAGCATTGGCCCTTTGTTATATGACATATCTTCGGCAAATGTCATAAATGTTGGGGGATTTTTTGCGCATATCTGGTGTATCGCTTTAATATTGAAATCCACAAGGTCCTTATTTATTTGGTGCATGAGTTCGGCATTGTCGTAGAAAGCGTACATATGCGGTTCAATACCAAATAGGTATCTTGGCCACCAGAAAAAACCCTCAAGTGTTATCCATACAACGCATTCGTCTCTTTCTTGTGCCTGTAACCAGGGTTCAATAGATTCCAGCATAGTTCCCAGTTGAGGATAGAGTAGTCTTTTGTACTTATTGTAGTCATCGAACGAAGAAATTATACCATGTCCTTTTTGTTGGGGTTCAGGAAGATGTTCCGACCGCGGTTTTATCCACTGCTGGTAATATAAATCAAGGCCGAAATATTTATATAACTCGTACCTGTCTGTTAAATCCTTAGGTAAACCCTCCTTATGCCATCTTTCAGTGGTTTTATCCCACCAGACCGCCCACTCTATTCGCGGCAGGCGATCAACTGATTGATTTCTCATTACAGCTTTGAATCTTTCTGAATGTCTCAAAACATTATTCCTTTTTGATATTTTCCCTATTAAATATTTACTGCCAACAAATAAAGACTGCAATTTTTTAACAAATCTTTACTTCTTCACAATCATATCCCACTAAGCTCTCATTAGTTCTAAAACGTGTTTTCACCTCAGATGAACAATCATAAGAAAACTGGAACCTTTTATCCTTTATCTGCCATTTGATTTTTAAGTCTCCGTAGATTGTTTTAATGCAACCTGAAGCCTCGGTTAATCCACACGGATTAGGGCTTATCTCGAATTCGCTGCATCCCGGTGCTGTCTGGCGAACTCCTAATATCACTCTCATAAAAAAATACAACGGAGCAGTAGACCACCCATGACAATGGCTTCTTGTAGGGAAAGAATCTTTGTCTATGCCAATAGTGCCGCTTGGAAAAGTTTCCCAAACAGTAGTGGCACCTGAGCTAACCATTGGCGTATAATTCTTTTTTATAGAATCAATTATTTGAGTTGTTAAACCATGTTTTTCCATAGCTTCATACATAAACATGGTAGCGAACGGTGATCCCACCTTAACCATATTACAAGGAGGATCCAAAATATTGGAGATAGCAGGTTCTACTAAGTGCTTGGGCAATATGCCATACAATAAAGCAAGGAAACTCGTATGCTGACAGGTCGAGTCACTAACATCTGAACCAGTGATACTATCTGGATAAGCCTTTTTGTTGGAGTCCCACAAACTGTTTATTGACTCACATATATTATCCCTGGTCACAGAATGCATCCTTTTCTCCTGAAAGTTTCCAAGAGAATCAGCACATTTTACAGCTGCATCCAATGCGCCAACAAGTAAAATGCTGTTATGTAAAACGGTTTTACGCTGCTGATCAATTTTAGCCCAATCAAACATATTCCAGAACGGGGCCGAAAAAAGTCCGTTGTCGGTAATATATTTTTGTGCATTGTTAATGTTTTTTAGGACATATGGATAAAGCTCACCTAAGAAATCTTTGTCACCTGTAAACCAGAAATATTCCCATGCTGCAATCACCCAGAGAAAGCTCCATGCGGGCAATAAACAGTCCCAACACGATGGGACCTGACAGCCCACGATATCATACTTGCTCAAAGATTCTGCCGCCAAACGAAGTGAGTTTTTTGCTATATCTGTAGCCCCGAACACATAATATCCATACAATGCCTCATTTCTCAGGTCTCCAACCCAAAGTGTTTGTTCATATAGAGGGCAATCTGTGTAAACGTCCTCCATGCATAATTTTAATGTTCTTGTACAGATATCAGAAACGTTGTTAAGCTCTGTGTCATTGCTATAGAAAAAAGCTTCATTAGTCGCAGGATAAGTTGACTCAACCAAAACAAAGCGGCGTATCTTGATTGGTGTATCAAAATTATCAAATGTTATGAATACATACCTGCCGCTCCTCCTCTTAATTGAGGTGTATTTGTTCTGCCCTAGTTTGGTTATAAATCTGAAGCCATTACGATTGTTGTCAGTAAATTGAATTTGTTTTCCGTTTATATATTCAACAGAAAATATGTCCACATTGATACCGGCTTGTTCGGTTATAATCTCAAAGGAATAGTAACCACAGTTTTGTTCTCCAAGATCGTAAATTAGCTCAACTCTGCCTTTTGTAGATGGCTCTACTAAAACACAGTTTTGGTCATCATTTGCTAGAGCCATTGGGAATTTGATGGAATCTGTAATTTCACTTACCACTTTGCGTTTGTAGAAGTGCCAATAACTGTCAATTACAAACATTTCATCAAAACAAAGCTGCTCAATACGATTACCCAACTGTGAATAAAACTGTTGGATTTTTTTTATTTGATCAAGAAGTTGTGATGTTGCCTTTACGTACTCCTTATCCCTACCACAGGAAAGATTTTCTGCAAACCATCTCCATACCATATCATCCTGGACAAATGAATACTCTTTAAATGGTATATAACACCATGGATTCTCATGATCAGATGAAACAGGATTTGACAGTTCAAAATCCTCATCGCATTCAATACTAAGTGAACAATGTTTGTCATTATTAAGAATATTTCTGGCAAATCCCAAAACTAAATGTGAACCCTTAGAAAGTTCGTAGCTGTTTTGAGGGTTCCTTATACCATTAATAGCAATATCAAAATATCCCCGTTCAAAATCATTGAATTTAAAGCTAACTATACAATCAGATTTAAGATTTAATTCGGTAGCAATTCCAAAGGGGCTGAAAACTCTGCCATTTGCCTCTATAAGCCCCTGATTCATAAGCCTGGTGTGCGGGATACAAAAACACAAACCGGGCTTAGAGACCAGATTTGCCCCAATAAAACCGGCTATCTCCTTGCTCTTTTTTGTAAGTTTCGCAACGCATCGATCATGCAAATTATGCCAAGGGCCCGCATAAGCATCAAAAAGCTCAACTGCTTTAGAAAAACTCAATTCAGATTCACATTTGGCATCATAAAGCTCAGCAGGCTCCATTTGAATGCTTACCTTTGGAGTATTCGGTATGTAACAACAGTTATCTGCCACCAACCATGAGTTATCACTTACAATTACCTTTTTATCACCTGTTGGACTTTTAAGCTCAATTTGTACAAGCAAACCTGCCTGTTGTGGAATTCCGTGAAAATGGCCACAGCCAAAATATCTGGCCACAATTTTGACGCAATTCTCACCTTCTATCAAAAACTTACTAATATCGTGAGTATCATAAATATAGTTATGTGTCCAAGCTCTTGAGGGTCCGTCATGTACCCAGTGCCCGTTAATATACAACCTGTAATAACTATCGGCGGTTATCTTAATAGATGAAATCGTTTTACTCGATTCATGAAACCGCTTCAATGCAATTATTACATCATTATATTTATTGTAATTATCCCGAAATGCCCAAATCCATTTTGCATTTGAATTCATAAATATCTCTAAAATCTTATCGATAAATACCAAATCATAAAAACATACTATGGTAGTAAACAAGGTAATGTAAATAATCTTGTCTATAATTACTTAACAGTACAATAAGCGACACTGTTAATAAGGTGCCACCTATGCAGCAAATTGTCGCGCGAATACCCATAACAATGTTTATTGTAACCTCAACTATAGGAATTCGCTACTGTTATTATAGTAATCTTTCGCACTTTTTAGGCGGCATATTTTAATGGTTTGTAAACAAAAACATATCGACCATCCGATGTCTTTATTGGATCTAAAACTAAGACACAGGGAGGTCGATATGCACACTATATCTTCGACATGGTCGGAACTTCTTGGCCA
>CAZHBL010000069.1:0-3303 GCA_964530105.1 uncultured Pirellulales bacterium
GAGTTCCGATCATTAAAGGATTCGGTCGCCTGACCATGCTGTGTGAAGAATTTGAATGTTGGTATAACAGATGGCGTCCTCATATGACATTGGATGGCATTCGACCTGACGATGTTTACTACGACAAAAGACCAGAGAAGCCAAAACGCGATTCAAAAAAGGTTCCGTGTAATATCGAACATCGTTTATTCCGTGAAACAAGAATCACCGGGTATCGCCTAAAAGCCGTTGCTTAGTCTTTATCATCCTGTTTCTGTCATCTGGATGCAGGAGAAGTCCATCTACAAATCATATATCCTTGATTCTACCACAGCAATTTTGAACAAATGATCATCTTTGAGTGTATTGATTAACCAAGACTATCCTGCTTATGAACTTTTCAAAGAAGCTTTACTCATAATTTGGAGGCTCTCAGTGGTCCTATTGTTCCTTGACAAGCACACCAGTTCCCTCCGCCTTACTCAAGACAAGGAGAATTGTTGTGAAAGACTCTCATAACGGCTAAACCAACATAAGGGGGCAGGTCAGTTCGTTGACCGTGCTTACACACGACTTTGCACAGTCCATCTGAATAATATGTAAGTCCGGTGGAAATGTTACAGGATTTTTTTCTTTTTACAACATCTCATTTTCGCAATTAATCATACCCGGCAGAACCTGTCCATAAAATTGACATCGGCAGCGCCAAATCATGGGAACCAGGATTATACAAGGAAAAATCTACAACATTATCGCTGCCGGCGGGGATTTTCGCTAACATTGGGTAATAGAATGCCGGCCTGTACGGATTCGGATATAACGGTATATCGTACATATTAAAGCCGGCAACCCAAAGTGTCCCAGTCTGAGGATCCTCCGTTATGCCGGTTATATGCTGAATACCATAGACCGTTATAGACCAAGCAAGAGAAAGCAGGCCGTTCGTAGAAAAACCATAGACCACAGTTACTTCAGGATCCGACGGATTCGGATTATTAGCAGCAGATGTCAGATACAGCATATCCGTCGTCTTGGACATATACATACCTACAGGAGAAGGGACATAGCTGCCACCGTCAGGACTGCCCAAATCTATACGCTCGACGGTACTATCAGGCTTGTAACGCCAGAGAATGTCGCTCTCGTTGATTGCGTGTACATTCAGAACGTAAAGATTGCCCGAATTGTCGATTTCAATCTCCCGCAGATAATTCCTGTATTGATTATCGTTCACAAGCGGAGGATCGTCATACAATTGAACGACTTCATAGGGTGGACTGGCACCATCCAGAAGTCTGAGCTTGGCTGCCGCTGTATAAGCACCTTCTCCATCAGGATCAACCACCACAGGAACAACATATACATACTCGGAATCCAGGGCCGCATCGAGAATCGGACGACCGAAAGAATCAGCACCTTTGTCCTGAACACCAACATAAACCGTGGCAGACTGGTTATAACGCGGTTCGGAAATATTGCTCAGCACTATCTCGCCCGGCGGAATGATGACCGTATCCGAACTGTCAAACCTCAGTAATCCTGTCTCAGAATTAAGCTGATAAATTTCACCGTCCTGACCCTGCACGAGTCTGATATTGCAGCGATCCGAAGCGGGATCGAACGATCCGTTGAATCGGCCTTCATTGTTAAAAGCGTAAAGGGAGTCTTTTAACTTGCTGGAGGGATTCATCTCGCTCGTCTTGCCGGCTATCAATAAGTCACTAAGATCGGTGTCTGCAAAGTTTACACGAGGCAACAGTGTACCAGAGCTTTTATGGCCGGCCCCGGAAGAAACACTCATCATGCCGACACTTCCGCCTCCACTGGTAATAGGTACGCCGCAGAAATTCAGCAGACGAACATCTGAGTTCAACGCCCAATCCCAGGAAACAACATCAAAAGAATCAATTCCACCATCGTCACTGAACACTCCATCCATACAGGCATTATCTCCCGTTGCATCACATCCGCAACCACCAATAACCATCAGGAAATCCGCCTCATCGACAAAGTTGTCCCAGTTGATGTCCATGCAAATACCATAACACTGCACTGACGGATTCCAATCATCAATAAAAACCGAATTGGCCCCGTTGTCGTTCGATACCTTTGACATAGAATTGGCAAAAAGCAGGCCGTTTGTCTCCGGCTCGACCAGTTCCAACTCGATATATACACCTTCAGTGAGATCCAGATGATCCTTCCATACCATCTTTTGAAAAACCGCGAACTTGTTCGTGTTTGCTGCGCCGGGCCGGGGGAAAGGCGGGTTCGGAATCCGTGCACATTCGATGTAATGCTGCTGATACAGCGGATCGTCCGGAGGCAAAAGCTCGGGCGAGTCCGAGAGATAAACTACTATTTCAACGCCGGGATCGGATGTCAGGAACAAATATTTAAATCTTATCATAATTTTATCTGCGGCCGTTTTGATAAAAATGCCCTTGGCGCGGGCATGAACTATCTGTCCGTAATTAGGTGAGTCCGGATCACGATTCCTGTCATTGCGCATACGCATCACTACATTACCCGGTTCCGGCCCAGCAGCCCGTTCGATAAGTATAAGTGCATTGTCCGGCTCATCCGAGTCGGTATTATTGTTTATGATACGTTTATTAAACTCCCATTCCTTCTCAAACTCGATTTCATCAAGATCATAGGCCTGAGCTTGTATAAATGTGACATGAATCGTGTGATCGGACTGGACATCAGTGAGCGTAAAAGTGCTGCCGCCTATTTGAGCCACACCGTCATCCACAGACCACATCTCCACCGTGTAGCCAACGTCGGGAATAGCTGTAAATTCCTCCTGGCCGCCGGAGTCGACAACAGAAACGCTGGGGCTGACCGAGCCATTAGGACCGGATCTTGCTATAATATTATAAATAGTCTGTTTGAAACTCACCTCAACTATATGGGCAGCTACGATATTAGTCAGCATGAAGCTGATACCGCCAGTCTGGGCAGGGCTGCCGTTCACGATCCATATAGCTACTTCCCAGCCGGTTGCCGGAGTCGCCGTAAATGCCAAATCGCTGCCGTAAGTAACGGTAGTGGCGCCGGCAGGATTAATCGAACCGTTCGCTCCGGCGGTGGCGGTGACCACGTATTCGAGGAGCTTGAAGGTCACCTCAACCGTGTGGGCGGCCTGGATATCGGTCAGTGTGTAGGCAGCGCCGCCCGTGTGGACAGGAACACCGTCCACAGACCACGTATCAACCTGATAGCCCGTGCCCGGAGTCGCAGTAAATGCCAAATCGCCGCCGTAGGTAACGGTAGTGTCCCCGACAGGACTAATCGAACCGTTCACACCAGCGGTGGCGG
>CAZHBL010000069.1:3403-14518 GCA_964530105.1 uncultured Pirellulales bacterium
CCGTCCACAGACCACGTATCAACCTGATAGCCCGTGGCCGGAGTTGCAGTAAATGCCAAATCGCTGCCGTAAGTAACGGTAGTGTCCCCGACAGGAATGATCGAACCATTCGCTCCGGCAGAAGATGTGACTACGTACTCAAGCAATCTGAATGTGACCTCAACTGTGTGGGCGGCCTGGATATCGGTCAGTGTGTAGGCAATACCGCCCGTCTGGACCGCAATGCCGTCCACAGACCACGTATCAACCTGATAGCCCGTGGCCGGAGTTGCAGTAAATGCCAAATCGCTGCCGTAAGTAACGGTAGTGTCCCCGACAGGACTAATCGAACCGTTCACACCAGCGGTGGCGGTGACCACGTATTCGAGGAGCTTGAAGGTCACCTCAACCGTGTGGGCGGCCTGGATATCGGTCAGTGTGTAGGCAATGCCGCCCGTCTGGACCGCAGCGCCGTCCACAGATCACGTATCAACCTGATAGCCCGTGGCCGGAGTTGCTGTAAATGCCAAATCACTGCCGTAAGTAACGGTAGTGTCCCCGACAGGACTAATCGAACCGTTCGCTCCGGCGGTGGCGGTGACCACGTATTCGAGGAGCCTGAAGGTCACCTCAACTGTGTGGGCGGCCTGGATATTGGTCAGTGTGAAGGCAGCGCCGCCTGTCTGGACAGGAATACCGTCCACAGACCACGTATCAACCTGATAGCCCGTGGCCGGAGTTGCAGTAAATGCCAAATCGCTGCCGTAAGTAACGGTAGTGTCCCCGACAGGAATGATCGAACCATTCGCTCCGGCAGAAGATGTGACTACGTACTCAAGCAATCTGAATGTGACCTCAACTGTGTGGGCGGCCTGGATATCGGTCAGTGTGAAGGCAGCGCCGCCCGTCTGGACCGCAATGCCGTCAACTGACCACGTATCGACCTGGTAGCCAGTGTCCGGAGTTGCCGTGAATGCCAAATCGCTGCCGTAAGTAACGGTAGTCTCGCCGGCAGGAACGATCGAACCATTCTCACCGGCAGAAGATGTAACCACAACATCGCTAAACTTAACGAATATCGTGTCTGTACCTTCGATATTAACATCATCGCCCAGTGTACCAACCAGTATACCAATTAGTGTCAACGTTACCTCACCAGGTGCATATGGTTCGAGCAAAATCTCAAAGGTCAAGCGGTCGAATTTGCAGACAAATCCATTACCCGTGGCATTGATCGAATAAGGAGAGATTCCTTCAAGGGTAACACTCTCGATATCATCATAGTCGTCGTATTCCGGTGGAAGCGTGATAGTGCAGGTAATCGGTGTTCCTGAACTTCCAAGATTGAGGATAGTGGGAGAGACATCAATAGACACTTCTAATCCTAAAGCATCAGATGCGAAAAACACGCTGCAGGCACAAAATACTATCATAATGTATGAATTGTTTTTTGCCATTATCATTTTCACCTCCTATATCTAATCATAATAACTGTTGATTTAGTGCGGCTGGTACACAACTGCGATTTCAGGTCAGCATAGAAATCGTGTACAGTCCTTACCCTTTGCTCTGATGGAAATGGTGAAAAAACTCAACAAAGTTGCCGCGATCTTATTCAGAGCAACAATTGCCACAAACCGTGAAATTCATCTCCTTTTGCTCAAATAGACGAAATCCTAATCGTACTACCAAGCACACCGATCGTACACCCTGTCATGACAAAATTCAAGAGAAATTATCAAAAAAGTGAAAAAAAGATTCGTTCGACAGGACAGCCTTTTCTCAGGGTTGCTGCTGATCCTGAATCTCGCGGGCCATCCCCAGCAGGTCCTCGAACGGCACCATGGTATATTCGTCGGTTACGTAGAATCCCTTACGAATATTTAGAAACTTGACGTGGCAGTCCAGAAACGCCATGTTGTGACAATCTACTCGATCGTGCCATTCCGCCTGCTCCTTTATATCTACACCAGGGACTATAGGATGTGGTGGTGCTTTTATTTGATTATACCATCCATTGTCACCAATGAGCAACAAGCGGGAATGATGATTAACGCGGCTAAGCGTCAGTTTTTCAAGACGCTTGTTCACTTCTATGTGCAGGGGCACAAACTTGTCATTGCCAACCAGCATTTGGTCCGGTCCAATCAGCATAATATTCGTCTGATAACTCGTCCCCCATAAGTTGTACGCTTTCGTAAGAGGCGCGTAAGTAGCTACTCCTCCGCGGTCGGTCGGACAGTAGAAAATTTTAGCTTCATTATTCTCCTCAACGGTCTCAATATTGGCTTGCTCTCCTAAAACCAACGGTAGATTGAAGTAACTGTTGAGCAGACGAGGAGACGGTGATTGGCACCCCGACCAGCCGCCATAAAGCAGGTTGGCATACCTGTCCTGGTAAAATCGGCCCTCGTAATCATTCAAATACATTGTCCACGCCACGGCAATTTGTTTTAGATTACTTTGACATGTAAGGCGTTTGGTAATCACTCTTACTTTTCGCAGTGCAGGCAACATAATAGCCAATAGAATGGCTATCACGGCAATGACTACGAGCAGCTCTATCAAGGTAAAACCGCTTCGGCGTCTGTTAAATGTAATTCCGTAAAATAGCATAGCTCTTAGTTTCCTGCTTTCGTCTTCACGTCTGCCTCTGCCGACTTATCGTCGGAACCGAGGTCCTGAAGTCTCTTTTCGAGTTGTTCGAGTATCCAACCGTCAGCGCCCGACTTATCAGCCCTCAATGATTGCCCCGTCGCTTCATAGCTGCGCCGAAAAGCTTCGAGCGCCTCTTTCCGACTGCCGCTCTTGAGGTAAGATTCACCAATGATGAATTCTGCAAACCAGCTACCCTCATCCGAGATGCTCTGACGGAAGTCAGACTCCTTGTCAGCTACGGGACTGGAATCAGCCAAAAACCTGGCTGCTTTCTTTTCCTTGGAACCTTCGGACATATAGCCAAACACCAATCCTGCCCGGGATACATTATTCTGTCTCCATGCTTCCAGGAACATCGTAAACGCGGATTCCCGCTGTAACGCACGACTCCTGGCTATCTGATTGGTCAATTGCCTGGCATAATCTTCCGTTTCCTGCTGTGACTTCTTTGTCGTCAAATACAAGTCAAAACTTACGTACGCAAAGCCTATGATAATCAGCAGCAGCAGAGCAGCCACCGTACTGGTATATCGGTGCCGGGCGATGATCTTGCGCAGCAAATACGTAGTGCTGATCGACTTGACACGGATGGGACGACCATCAAGCCAGTGTTCGATGTCGCTCTTCAATTCAGCGGTGGATTGATATCTTTTAGCAGGTTCTTTTTCCAGGGCCGTGAGCAAAATGGCCTCGACATCGGAATCGAATTTACGAATAATCTGCCGGGGCCTGACCGGATCGGTCTTCTGGATATTCTGCAAAACCTGTAAAGTCGAGCCAGTAACTTCGTACGGATATTGGCCTGTCAACATGTGGTAAAGAATGATACCCAAAGAATACACATCCGTACGCACATCTATCAAATCCGGCCGCCCCGCCGCCTGCTCGGGTGACATGGTAGAGAGCGTTCCCGCCAACTGACCGGTCATCGTGGCAACGGCTTTTTCCGGCTCCTGCTCACTTAAACCGACCGCCTTTGCCAGTCCAAAATCCAGTATATGCGGCTCACCTCGCTGATCTACAAGAATATTGGCAAATTTCAAGTCACGATGAATAATGCCCTGCTGGTGAGCATAAGATATAGCCGTACAAATCTTTTTGAATAATATAACTGTTTGCCGGAAGGACAGTTTCTTGGAACGCACATACCGCTCCAGCGGCTGGCCTTCGATAAACTGCATTACAAAGTAATACTGATGATGAATAATCCCGCTGTCACGGATGCTGACTATATTCGGATGGTCGAGGCTCGCGATAAGCTCGGCCTCTCTCTCGAAATAATATCGTGCCCTGGCCGAAGCCAACAATGTCGGCAGCAATACCTTGATTGCCACATTTGTCTTGGTAGCTGTGTGAACGGCCTTATATACCGCCGCCTGGCCGCCTCGCGGCATCTCCTCCACGATCTCGTAGCCTTCGATCATCGACTCCAATGATTTCGCAAAATCCGGTTTGTCGGATTGTGGTATTTCTTCCGGTGGTATCGCCCTGGTAGGAAAATCATCCTTAAGCACGACCGTCTTTTCGACAGGGGCTTTGGCAGCAGCTTTGCATTCGTCCGCCGAATTTGACCTGCCAGTTCGACCTGTGTTTGACATGGAAGAATCTATTTGCTGCCGGCAGCTTTCACACTCGGCAATATGAGTCTCTATCACCTGCTTCTCTTCGGCCAAACACCCCCCTGCCGTGTAGCGATTAACCAATTCCTGAGTGAGACAAGCACACATATTCCCACGTTCCGAAATAGATCCTTTGCAAGCCTTAGTAAGTGAAATTCTCTTGTTAATTTTACTATCAACGGAGGCCCGATGTCAAGTAATAAATCCCAGAGCCAATATCACAAATTATCTCTTGCATACAATAGTACTTTTTTGGACATAGACGACTTGTCGCAGGATTTGTCCCTCCGGCACGTCATTTGTGGACAATTTAAGGACAGAATTCAGCCGAAGAAAATTTATAAAATACTTGCCTCTTTTTACTGAGTCGTGTACAGTAAAGTAGAGGTTTCCTCAGTACGAAAAATAGCTTTATCTGTGAATAGTCGGTAGAAATCTGCAGAGTAAGTTTGCCAGGAGAAAAATAAATGGCTGAAACAAAACTGATTATATCCGGACCTGTAGAGACCAAAGAGGTTTTACTCAACCCAAAAGGCACAACGTTGGGACGAGGTTCAAATTGTGATGTTATACTCGATGATACCGCCGTATCCCGGCTTCATGCCAGAATTTCTCAGGACCCTTTTGGCCGTTGGATAGTCGAAGACAACGACAGCCAAAACGGCATATTGATCGAAGGGCAGCGTATTGAAGCCCAGGCTATATTGCCTGATCAGAAAATTAGCATACGTCCATTCACCTTATCGATTTTACAGGAAGCCAGCCAGCAGGCACTTCCAGGCATGGCGCCGAAAAGCACAATCCTGATTGTCGACAAGGGACTGGAGCATGACATGGTATCATACAAAGCCGACCAGGCTACCATTTTATCTCCGGACCTGATACACGACCTCAATGAACTCACGAGCGATCTACTGAAATTGTCGAGTCCCGCAGAGTTGTATTCCGAAGCGTGCCGGTGCATGGCCAAAATACTGGACACTCTCGTTGCTATTATAAGGTTACCCTGCAATTCCGAACCTCTGCCAATCCCTCCTGATGTTCTCTCATTTAATTTTGGGAGCCAAGAGATAAATCGCAATCAGACCGCTTATCTGCATTTCTCCAAGCGCGTACTTGAAGCAGTTCGGTCGACCAATGCTCCTGTCATGGCAAGCAGCGGCAGGTCTTCCGAGCGGGATATAGCGCTGACGATTGTCGACGATTATAAACCTCACGTAGTATTTTCCGCCCGCGTAAACGACTTAGGTGAAACCATCGACGCCCTGTATGTAGATATTCTGGAGAACAAGTCATCGAAAGAAATGTTCGACTTTGTGGAAGCGGCTGCACGCCAGATCAATTTTGCCCAGAAAAACCTTTTCTACATTGAGCTGCAAAAGCAGGAAAAAGCACTCAGAGAAGCTAATATCAAACTCACAGAGAAAGATTGTATAAAGGATGAGTACGTCTTTCGCGTCACGCACGATATAAAGGGCCATCTGGCTGCTATACAGAATAGTCTCTACGTAGCGGCTAACGAATCGATCGGCCCGCTCAATGAGAAGCAGTCTAAATTCATGGACAAAGCACTCAAGCGGACCGGTCAGCTTACAAATTTTGTCAGGGAATTACTGAATCTGACACAAATGAGACTCAGCGGGCGATTGGAAATGAAAGCTTTTTCTTTGCCGGATTCCATGTCCAAAGCGTTAGCCAGCATTGCCAATCGAGCTAAAGAGAAATCAATTACCGTAAGCTCCAATGTCGAACCTACGGTGGGCCAAATCATTGGAAATGAATTTTCTATTAATGAAATGATCACGAATCTGCTGTTCAACGCAGTCAAATACACACCAGAGAACAATACCGTCCACCTTGAGGCCAAAAGCTATGACAATCATGTTCGGATAGATATTATAGATACAGGCATAGGCATACCAGCGGATGAGCTTGGAAATGTGTTTGGCGAGTTCTTCAGAGCAAGCAATGCCCTGAAAACCGAAAAAGACGGCACTGGGCTGGGCCTTTCAATCGTAAAGCAGATAGTAGAACAACATGGTGGCGAGATCTCTGTGGAAAGCCAGGAGGGCCAGGGAACAAGATTCACCGTTATAATGCTAAAAGATAGTTCCACCCCAGTCTGTTCGTAAGACTATTTCGGTGCTTTTGATGGAATGTATGCTCAGGGAAACAGCCAAGGCGGCAGTTTCTGAGAAATGTTATACTAAATTTTATGAGGTGATAGATGGCAAAAGCTAAGATTTTGATTGCTGATGACGACCAGGACATAAGAGATTCCGTACAGGCTATTTTGGAGAGTCAGCAGTACAACGTGGTTACAGCCGCCGATAGGATCGAAGGCATGGAGAAGATCGAGTCTGAGAAGCCGGATTTGATCATACTGGATGTGATTATGTCTTCATGGCAGGATGGCTTTGAAATGGCCAGAGAGTTAAAGAAAGATCCGCAATACAAAGAAATACCGATTTTAATGATGACGGGAGTGAAAGAACAAACCGGCCTCGATTTTAAATCGTCTGCCGGCGATCCGACATGGTGCCCCGTAGAGGGATTCCTGGACAAACCCGTGGTGCCCGAAATTTTGATAACCGAGGTCGAAAAACTCCTGTCAGAAAAAGAGTCAAACTAAGCTGGCTTCCCGTACCGGTCAAGCTTGTGCTCAATCCCGATTACAACGGGTGTAGAATGTTTTTGCTAAGCGTGTATTGTCGATCCTGATTTCTATTGAAAAAGCGGGGTCCATACGAAACCAATAAGTATGGGCCTATGACTATCATAAATCAGCCATTTCAGCCGCGCATTCAATCAAAGCTTACTGAGCTTCCGGCACCAGCGATAGGCCAGGCACATCACAAGCATGGAAAATACAAGACGGTCAAATCTAAGCAGAAGCACATGCTTAAGCATATCAAACTGTGGCGGCATATCTATGGTCACGAGATACCAAATTACCTATTTCTGGATTTCTGGGATCGACTGAAGTATATGCCGTGGAGTGAGTTTTGTGAGAAGCGGGCAAGGTTCATGGAATATTATCGTCGGATGATGAAGAAAAAAGCTTTAATAAGAAGATGTAGAAATTAGAGACAATGGTAGCAGAAAATGACAATACAACTGTTTTGACTACTACTGTCCTATCCGACGGCGCCGGTGGTTTTAGACCTTGTCCAGAACTGCTGACAAAAGATGAGTTGATAAGATTCTTGCGGATTCCGCAGGTCAGCAACTCCGAAAATCATCACAATGTCATCGAACACCTCAAAAGGGTACAGAGGACTGCCCCGGATTCGCATCTGCAATAAAGTTCTGTACCCAACACAGGCCATTTTAAAATGGATTGAGAGGGAAACTACCAATGACAACTAATTTGCATGGCATCGACCTGATGTCTGGCTATAATGGTGCTCAGATTAACCTGAGCCTAAGTCAGCATCAGAAAGGAGGTCAAAAATGAAGCAACTGGTTAGGCTATGGGAAAGACCATCATACGATGGCAGAAGATTCAGGTATTACCTGCTCTACACGGATGAGCGGGGAAGAAGAAGGCAGAAATCTTTAGGCCATGCAGATCGCCGCAAGGCCGAACGTCAACGGGCACAGTTCGAATGCAAGTTGACAATGGGTGTTGTTGAGCCAGGCTCTATGAAGCTCAGTGATTTTGTGAAGAACAGTTTGTCGAAAACAGGTGACCAAATTCGAGAAAGTACCCGTATGAGGTATTTAGCAGCAATGCATGATTTTGCCCGGATAATAGGCGACATCGATTACCGGCGAGTCTCGCTGGGCGACGCTGAGCGTTATCGTCAGTGCTGCCTGGACAAAGGTAACAGCCCGGCAACGGTTAAAAAGAAACTTACTGATTAAGACTGTTTTTGGAATGGCCGTTAAGCGCAAACAGCTTGAAGAGAATCCACTGAGATACATCAAGATGCCGAAATGTCCCGAGAATGAGATCCATATTTATAACGACACTGAATGTGGACGCATAGTGAAAGCCGCTCAAGAGCTTACCAAGAGGTCCAACGAGGAAAGATGTCCGAAGTGGGATCTGCTGATTATTATTGCACTATCGACAGGTCTGCGTCGAGGCGAACTCCTGAACTGCACATGGGGAGATATCGATATTGCAGAGCAAACGATAAAGGTCTCTCCGAAATTGAACGCTGACGCTACGTGGGAATGGGGAATTAAGGATACCGACCGCAGGACTTTACTGTTGACCGATAGGTTCACTCAACTCCTGGTTGATCATCAGAGCAGATAGCCCGAGGGTCAACCATACGTTTTTGTGCCGTCTGCTAGGTACGATTACATACAGCAAGAGCTTCGTGCTAAAGACAAATGGATCTATTCAGACTCCCGATCAAAAGTAATTACCAACTTCACCTGGTACTTTAACAAGATCTTGCGCAAGGCACGTGTCTAAGAAGGTAAATTCCATGATCTTCGTAGAACCGCTATCTGTAATTGGTTCAAAGAGGGCTTGAAGGAGTTTGAGATAATGCGGCTTTCCGGCCATGCTGATTTTAAGACAATGCTTCGCTACTATCTTCGAGTTCGTGATGATCTGGTCGACCGAGCAAGGGAAGCAACCGGCCGGGGGCTCTGTCGGGATCTGTTGCAAAACTGTTGCAACAGTGATTTTCGCCCTCTGGACAAAAAAGACTGACGAACATAAATGCTTGTTGGCCAGTATATTACAGCAACGAGTGACATTGAGCGGCTTAACGCCGTGCATTGAATACGTTGGTGATTTTTAGGCGATCACATAAATCCTTTGTGAATAATAGTTTATGTGGTCAGAAATTTTTAGAAATTGGTAGATATTGGCCTTTTGAGTCGTAGTCAAGTTGTAGGAGTTTTGCGAGTTAAAATTGGGCCATTTTGAGGACATTATGTCACTCGTCCACTGCTTCTGTTTTCCGCAGTTTTGCTCGCCACTTTTCTGCTTCTTCTGGCTTGTTCCAGGCTTCGTAGATGGCGATTAGGTTGTGTTATGACTCGAAGTTGACGTTCTTTCACATGGCAGAATATTGTGACACTCCTCAATCGAAAGAGAGGAGAAACAGAGAATACGAAGTATGCCTAAATAATAGAGCTTTAAATCTACTCGACCATAAAGTCACTCAAAAATAGGGGTGTGTTTTGGTTCGTGAAAAAGGTGACTTTTCGACTTATTTGCTATACTTCGTTGGTGTTTTTTGTGAGAAAATTCGCTGATTCTGGAAGAATATTGTTGATAATGAGATGAAATTACGTTTCTATAAGACTTGAAGTTTGCAGGATTGTTTCAGGGAAATATAAATGGGAAATCCCGACAGTATTGTTCGCCGTATCAACAGCATGTCATACGGGCTGGAAACCGGTTTTTCCCCGTACTATGCCGATTGAACCAATCCGTGTTAGCAAGGCCGGCAGTAGTGCAAGCCGACCATATTCCCGATACTTATGAGGTGCAGGCTATGCAAAGAGATTGTACGGCACTGCTGTGGCCGGTGGTTCTGATTCTCACCTGGGGCGTTCTTGCAACGACGGAATTTCCCATGCAGGCAGCCCCTGCCGCTGCAGCCACCGAAGTCAGCATCAAAGGCAGTATGGTGTGCAACGGGGCATGCGTGCCCGATCCGAAAGCCGATGACCACATCATGGTGGTGTTTGCCATTGACGGAACGTCTGATATCCAGGCCGAGGTGGAGAAGATCATGACGGAGTTCTATCCGGACAGGGGACTCGACGGTGATGCGGCCCAGAGGTTGATGGATCAGTTCACGGCGAGACTGAAGTATTATGTTTCCCCTGACAGCCCGGCACTGAAGGACGCGAAAGAGAAGAAGAACCATTACTGCATGCCCGCCGTGGCGAGCACCGTGACCGGAACGGTCTGTGAAAAGGACGGGAGGAACTGGATCGTCGCCCGCAAAATCGAGCCGGCCGTACTCAGATACCCTGACAAGATGTACTTACCTGATAAGCCCTTCGTGTGGCCGGACGAGAAGCCGTTGCTTCTGAGGATCAACGACAAGCTGGTCCTGACCTGTGTCCCAATTCCGCCCGGAAGATTCCTGATGGGCACCCCCTTCTACCTGTGGCCGTATTTCCAGGAAGAATACCCGCACATGGTGACGCTGACCAAGCCGTTCTATCTGTCGGAGATTCCGATCACCCAGGAAATATACGAGACCATCATGGGCAACAACCCCAGCACGGTGAAGGATCCCCGTGTTCCCGTGCAGGATCCCCCGTTCGCCGACGTCGAAAAGTTCTGCCGTTTCCTTTCGGAGAGAACCGGTCGAAAGGTTCGGCTGCCTTCGGACGCCGAATGGGAGTACGCGGCCCGCGTCGGCACGTCCAATCCCGGATTCCGGGAGAAGTACAAGCACCAGGACAGCAGTGGGTCCGATGGTTTCAAGAAGGTGCTGCCGGTTAAGTCCAAGCAGCCGAACGCCTGGGGGCTGTACGACATGGCCAGTTGCTGGTGGGAGATCACGGGCGACAGGGGGATGTACAACGTCCGGCACAGCGAAGTCGATCCTCGATACCCGCCGCCCGAACCTGAGACCGCCCGGTCGCAGCGTAACGGCAGGGGTTTGCTCAAGGAAGGTTGGTCCATCATCACCCACGAATTCATCACCGAGAACGGCTATGCAGGTCAGAAATTCCGGGTCGTCGTGGAGGCCGAGCAGACAAAAATCACACCCAGAACAGTGAAGAGGTCGGAGACAAAATAGCTACGCCGACAGTCAGGTGGATGGTAGGGGCATCCACGAGGAAGCCATAACGGAAGAGCTAAGTTAACGAGTATTTTGTAACATCTCACTCAAGTGCCACTCTTGGCGGAAGCGGTGGTAAGTTTCCA
>CAZHBL010000070.1:0-14485 GCA_964530105.1 uncultured Pirellulales bacterium
CTCAGGCGATGCTCGCCGTGGCATTCGGTGCAGTACTTTTTGCCCTTGCCGAGCGTGGCATTTGGATGGCAGCTCTTGCAGAAGGAGTTTATCTTCTCGGCAGGATACATAATATCAGGAGGCGTGATATTGTCTTCATCAGAGCAATGAGCATCCGATGCGCCGTGGCAACGCTCGCAACCAATATCAGCCTTCGCGTGCATGGACGTAAGCTTTTCTTCCTCAAAGTTTATATGGCATACATAGCACCGGCTGTTATCGGCTAACGGGCCGGTATCCGTGCCCGGATTTCCGTCGCCATTATTATCTTCTAAAAGCAGCAGCGGTTCCTGATCAACTTGTTCCTCTAATAATAGTGGAAGCTCCTGCCTGGCTTGTTCTTTACAGCTAACCAGAACGACCGAAGCGGCAGCCAGCAGCAAAATTGAAAAACAAAACGTCAAATTTCTCACAAAAAACCTCACTGGAACCCGGCGTTTTAAATTGAATCAGAAGTGTATCGCACAAAACGGTTTCCGGCCGTCAGTTTTACAAACCACTACACGTACTCCCAGTTCTTTAGCCATTGGTAGTTTGCCGGCAAGCCTGCCCACATTTCATCAGCGGCCCGCTCCAGCTCCGCCGCTTCGGCCACGTCGAGCTGGCGGCGTTCCTTCAAGGCTCTGGCCATGTTATCAACCTGGGCTGGGCTGATGAGTCCCGGAATCGGTGCCGTGATAGCAGGATTACACAGGATGTACCTAATCGCCAGTCGCGCCCGGCGGTTATCTTCATCAGCATTCGGATCATCCGGCGAGCTGCTGCCCTTGAAAAGCGAGTTGCTCGCGAAAGGCTTGATGCCGAAAACACCTATATCATGTTTCTTGACGGTATCGAACAAGCTGTCTTTCGGTGCGACCTTGCTCATAGCCGTGTAAGGAAACAGGACGACCTCAAGCTGAGGAAAGTATTCTATCATCATCTTGTGCCATCTCCGGTCGTGTGAAGATATGCCGATGAAGCGCGCCTTGCCCTGCTTCTTGGCCTGTTCAAGGGCAGCGACAAGTTCGCATGATGTATTGAACGTATGCTTGCCGCCGGGCTCGAAACAAGTAATGCGCCATAGATCAGTGTACTCCTGTTTGGATTCGACTAGCAGGGAATCCAGGCTTTCCATTAGCTTTTTAGTTGTGCGATAATTTTCGTTACGCACCTCCTGACCGCAATATGACAGGGCCATGTACATTTTATCCCGTCGCCCGGCCAGGGCCTTGCTGTAGGCGAGCACTTCGGGGCGACAGCATGCATCGATATAATTGATGCCGACCTCAATACACCGGTTGACGACATCCAGGCGGTTCTTGTCGAAATCCTGATTCATCACGTTAACACGCTTCCAGTGCCCACCCAGACATACCGCCGAGACCCAGAGACCGGTCTTTCCAAGCCGGCGATATTCCATATCCGGGTTGTAGCTGGGCGTTTTTCTGATCGCCGATTCCTTACTTTCGCTCGATGCATACCCCTTGGGAGCCAACGCACCGGCAACCATTAGTGAGGTATTGCGGATGAAGGTCCTGCGCGTTCCAGACCAATTCACTTTAGAGGCATGCTTAATTAATGCCGGATCCTGAGGAAATTTGTTATTCATAGGTTCTCTGCCTTTCTATTTGAACCGAATTAAAGTTCAAATTATCTGCACAAGAAGTTGGCAATAGTTAGAATAGCTCATTCCCACCTTACTATCAATGATATTTATGCGGATTTTGTTTGCTTTGTTTGCTTATTGTAAGGACGGGAGGGAAAATAGAAAGTCAATCGCAAGGAGGAATACAAGAATAATAGAAAGATAAACCGCAATAGAATAAGGACAGCCCCCCACCGAATAGCTTTGATTAAAATCGTCTAAAGATGTATAACAATTTCAAAGCAACAGTCATCTCGCTACCGGCTTATGTTCACTATCTGTCCTTATAATCCTCGGCGAATCGGACTGCCGAATATATCTAACGACGGCGATCCAAACAGCAGTGTATTAAGTGGCCATCACTCGGCACTACTTCATACCCGGGTTTATCATACGATAAAGCCCCACCTGTATGGATTTTATCGGCAAATAACAGATAAAGGCAAATAGGATATTCCTCAATATGAACTACGAAAAGCCTATTTTTAATTTGGCACATGATATGGTGTCCGCTTGTAGTGGAAACCGGGGCTATCGGCTTATTCGGCGCCAAGTTCGAAACTCTCACGTCTCAAGAGTGGTCAATCCTTCACGGACGGCATATTTAGTAAGCTCTGCGACACTGTGAATGTCGAGTTTTTCCATAATTTGACGGCGATTTGCCTCAATGGTTTTAGTGCTTACATGCAGCTCTAAAGCAATTTGTTTCGTGGATTTTCCTTCGGCCACAAGCTGCAGCACCTCGCGTTCCCTGGTAGTAAGAGCTTCAAACGGCGAATCAGCGGCGGCTGACAGCCGCTTTACATAGTCGCTGACTACTATGTCGGTTATTCTGGGGCTGAGGTATCGTCCCCCGGCAGCTACTGTTTTTATTGCCTGAATAAGCTCGTCGAACAAGCATTCCTTCAAGATATAGCCTGTAGCTCCGGCACTGAGCATGTCAGCAACAAACCTCCTTTTGGAGTGTATCGATAAGGCAATCACCTTGACATCCGGGGATTCGGTGGTAATCTGACGTGTCGCCTCAATTCCATTGAGCCCCGGCATAGTAATATCCATAATGACGATGTCCGGCAACAGCTCTTGCACAAGTTCGATAGATTTTCGGCCATCATCAGTGTCGGCTATTACTTCCATCTCAGGCTGTTTCTCAAGCAAAGAACGCAAACCCTCGCGTATAATCGCATGGTCATCAACTAATAAAACTTTTATGCTCATAATTATTCCCCATCAGCTTCATCGCGATTTTTCAGCGGCGCCGTCATCGTAATCTTACTGCCATAGCTCCTCCTGGAATCAATCTCGATCAGTCCTCCCAATTGTTCCAGACGCTCCCGGATACTAAAAAGCCCAAATTCAGCCCTTTTCGCCGCCATTGAAGTTACCTCAACCGGGTCAAATCCGACGCCGTCATCCTCAACGCTGACACGTATATTATCCTTAACCTTATGAATCGAAACGCTTACCTTGTTTGCCTGAGCGTGCTTGACGACATTGATAAGCAGTTCCCGCACGTTACGGAACAGGAGCACGCGAATGTCGTCATCCAGCGGTTTCTGGTGTCCATCATCCACAAATTCAGTTTTTATGCTGTGTTTTTCCTGAATTTGATCGGTAAGCCATTCGGCCACAGCCGCCTCAAAACCTAGTTCATAGAGTATAGGGTAGCTCAAATCAAATGTCAATGTTCTCGTGTTGTCTATAATCTGCCCAAGGCAGTTAGAGACATCCTCCAGGGGCTCGTTGAATTCATCCGAATTCGAAGATTTGCGAAGCTGGTCCAGCTTGATCTTGGAGATCACCAGAGACTGGCTGATCTGGTCATGCAAATCCGTAGCCAGACGATGTCTCTCATGTTCCTCTGTAAGCGACAACTGAGAAGCCAAAGACTTAAGTTTTGCCTGATGTTCAAGGAGTTCTTGCTCTGTCCGTTTGTGCTCCGTGATATCGCGAGCAATTCCCAGAGTTAACACTGTGCCGGCTATTTTTACAGGGAAGGTTCGCACTTCAACGGAAATATGACTGCCATCTTTCCTTTTCAAAGTATATTCGTTCGGACCTGAAAGTTTACCGGCAACGACCTTCTTCAGATTTGCTTTTGCCTTAGACAATTGCCCGGCAGACAACAAATCCAGTTCAGCCAGGCTTTTACCGATTACTTCGTTTCTGTCGAACCCAATCAGTTCAAACGCTGCTCTATTGGCATCCATGAATCTGCCCTCCGAATCGATAAGGTAAATAGTATCCGGCGCCGACTCGAACAATATCTTCAGCCGCTCCTCTGATTCGCGCATGGCCTGTTCGGCCCTTTTACGCTCGGTAATATCAGTTACAATCCCGAGAATGGCTGCCTCTCCTTCATATTGTATCAATTTGCTTGCATTGATTACCTCAATTCTCGTGCCATCTTTTCTTATAATCGTATAGTCATACGGCCGAACATCTTCACCTCTTAAATGTCTGGTAAAATTATCACTTACCATGTCTAATGATTCCGGTGCGATCAGAATACGAAAATCAAAATCAGGAGAACAAAGTTCCTCTCTTTTATATCCCATGACCTCCTCACACTTTATATTGATATAAACTATTCTTCCTTTCTTGTTAATAAAAATCATGTTCGGAGACTGCTCCGCAAGGCTTCTGAATTTCTCCTCGGATTCTCGCAATGCCGCCTCAGCCTGCTTGCGTTCGGTTACATCTGCGAGTGTCAGTACCAGACCCGAGACCACACCATCCTGTTCCTTGATGGGTACCAGGCTCCAGTCCCAGTAAGTAATTCCGCGTTCGGGATGCTCCGCATACTCGAAAGGTTTGGCCTCAACGAAATAGGGTATTCCACTTTCCACAACTTCGCGGAATATGGCCTCATTTTCAGCGTTCGGAAACAACTCAAAGTGGTTGCGGCCGACGAAGAAAGCCGGTTCGCGTCCATCGGTATGGGCATAAGCGCGGTTAACCCGGACGAAATTGAACTTAGAATCAAGATACGCAACCAGAATGTGAGTATGGGCAAAGATAGTCTCAAGTAATCCTGTAGTTTCCGCCAGAACGTCCTCTGCCCTCTTGCGATCTGTAATGTCGCGATCAACACCTCGGAAGCCGACTAATTCGTTCTCGGAACTCAGGATAGGCACTGCATTGCTTTCAAGATAGCGATAGGTACCGTCTTTGTGTTTCCATCTGAGCATTAGATTGCTCCACCCGCACTTCTCATCAATCCAGGTTGGCATGTTAGCCTCAACTTTTACTCTGTCATCGTCATGTAGAAGATCGAGGCTTTGTTTTCCGACCAACTCGTCCGGAGAATAACCCAGAATCTGTTCTACAGCAGGGTTGCAATAAGTGTGAACACCGTTGAGGTCAATAGACCATATCCAATCGCACGATGTCTCTACAAGCGCACGGATCATTTCTTCATGCTCCCTCAGGGCTTCCTCGGCCTTCTTGCGTGCAGTGATATCTCTAAGGAAGTTCAACGAGGCGGGCTTGCCGTTCCATTCGATCAAAACGCCGTTGTTTTCCAGCCATCTGGTCCGTCCATTTTTGTCGATTATCCTAAATTCAGAGACCGATGGGACCGTATCACCTCTGAGCCGTTCGATATGAAATTCCGCAACTCTTTTACGGTCGTCCGGGTGTACAAACTCTATAAAGGGTTGGGACATCGATTCCTCTTGCGAGCGGCCAGTGACAAATGTGTGTTGAGAATTGACGAAGCGAAGCATTCCATCCTGCGCGACGACTATGCCTTCTCCGGCGTTTTCGATGACGGTCCTGTAACGATTTTCGCTCTCTTGCAGTGCTTCCCGGACTTTCTTACGTTCAGTGATATCCTTGGAGATCCCGACGAAGTCGATGACGTTGCCGCTATCATCCTTGAACGGAAAAACAGACAAGGCAAGCTCAACCGGTGAGCCGTTCTTATGCACGCACGTCACTTCTGTTGTCGTGATTTCTTCGCCTCTCGATAGGACCTCGATCATTTCTGCCAGTTTGTCCTGCTCCTGCTCCGGGTAAAGGATGTCGATTGGCTGACCGATCATCTCCTCTGCTGTGTATCCAAAAATTCTCTCTGCTCCTCTGTTCCACATTGTTACGATGCCGTCCCGATTTGTCTTGATGACCGAATCCGTCGTAGAATCGATGATCTTTGCACGCTCACGTATTTGTCTATCGGCCTGTTTTTGTTCAGTGATATCCTGGGAAAAAACAGCAACTGCGTTAACCTTGCCTTTATCATCAAACACCGGATAGATATTATTGTCATAATAGTGACCTTCACACTCATCCTGAAAGCGTAAAGGTTTACCAGAACTTATCACTTCTTCACCCCGGGCTTTTCTAAATTCGGCAACCTCGGCGGGCAGATAATCATATATTCCAATCCCAATGAGTTCCTCTGAACTTTTACCAAGTCTTTGGGCAGCAATTCTGTTAATGTCCAGAATTACTCCATCAACATCTATGAGTATAGCTGACTCAGTTGGAGCATTTAGTAGAGCCCGCAACTTTTGCTCCCTTATCATTAATTCCTCCTCCGCTTGCTTACGCTCGGTAATGTCACGAGCAATCCCAATAAGCCCAATAACGTCTCCATTCTCATCAAAATGCGGAACTTTTACAGCTTGAAACCAATATTTTTTACCATCAGCGCCGGTCATCTCCTTGATAATTTCTTTCGGCTCACCTGTCTCAAAAACAGCTCTATCATCGTCAATATTATTCTTAGCTTGTTCTTTATCCGGCATTATTTCATAATCGCTCTTTCCAACGACTTTCTCACGAGGCAATCCAAATGACTCTAACGTCTTCTTGTTGGCAATAACATACCGGCTCTGTTGGTCCTTGAAGAAGATGGCATCATGTGCGGACTCAACCATAAATTCGTATTGTCTAAGTGTTTCCTGTGCCTTTCTGCGATCAGTGATATCTCGAAATGTACCCCAGATTCGAACGAGTCTACCATCTTCCATAATACCGTGTCCATTGTTTAGGTAATATCGTTCTGTGCCATCTTCAAGCCTTTCAATGCCCTCCCCGTCAACTATTCTATACCCCCCCTTAATCATTTCCGTAAAGAGTTTATCCAGACTTCCCTGTGTAGTTCTGAAAAGCTCGGTTAATCTTTTTCCGATGACTTCGTAGGCCCGTTTCGCCCTGTATGATTTTGCACAGACATCGTTACATTCTACGAGAACACCATCATAAAGCGACCTTACTTGCTGTTCAAGAGGCAAGTCAATCGGAATTGGAGGATCATACTCATAACAAAACACAGCTTCTGTTGTTTGTTCTATCAATGAACGGAAACGAAGCTCTGCTGTCCGAAGCGCCTCATTGTTTGCTTCCAGTTCACGTGTCCGTGTAGCAACCATTTCCTCAAGGTGTTCTTTGTGTCTTCTAAGTTCCTGCTCGGCGCGTTTACGTTCAGTAATGTCTTCGACAGTGCCTTCATAGTAAAGTACATTTCCAAGTTCATCGCGAATGGCCCTTGCACTCTCCCTTACGGAAAGAATTGTGCCGTCACGACGTGCCCAATCGGCTTCCAATCCGACGACCTTGCCATCTGTCTCGATACGCTTTTTGAAATCAGAACGGGAATATTGAGGTTCAAATCCCACTTCTTCGAGGTTTCGCTTAGCAAGCTCTTCAAAGGAATCATATCCGAGCATTCGAAGAAGAGCAGGGTTTGCAATGAGTATTTGGCCATCGGGTGTAGTCCTATAAAGCCCCAATAAAGCGTTGTTAAAAAGATCTCTGAATCGCTCTTTGGATTCCCGCAGCGCCTTTTTCACTTCCTTACGCTCAGTGATATCTCTCGCGATGCCAAATACCCCAGTAATCTTACCATTTTCATCTTTTAACGGCTCATTCTTAAAGTGGCAAATTCTACCATTTTTGAAGGTTAATTCATATTCAGTACTTTCTCCATTCAAAGTTCTTTCATATACATCGATGGCTATTTGCTGACTTTCTTTTGTAAATAACGGCAGAAAAGGGTTCCCGATAATATCCTTCAACAAAATCCCCGTTATTTTTTCAACCATTTTATTAGCATAAGTTACATTACCCGAAGTATCTGCTTCATAGGCAACATCGCCCAGATTATCCAGGAAACTTCTGAACCTCTCCCCACCTTCTTGTTGTGACTTTGCCTCTTGTACGCTTTCACTTCCTTCTATCGATTTAACGCTGGCAACATCCACTCTTGTGTATTCTGGCTTTTGCCTACGTTTTTGTGCTGTTTCAACCTGTCCAGGCGATTTTTTGTTCTTTTTGGAATCCGGCATGACTTAATCTCCTGCTGTTTTATTCGGTATCGTCACAGATACCGAAATGATTGCGAGTCGATCATCAACTTCCTGCTTAATCAAAGCCTTAACGCTTATGCTGCTAAAAATACCATCCAATATATTTGTACAAGTAAATTAGAAATAAATTTCTACCAAGTAATTGAATCCAATGGAACTTTGCCGTGTTACGCCGGGGCCGTTGGTATAATGCAGAGCATCCTCATAACTGATTCACCGGTATTCATAAACCGGTGCTCTTTGTTCGATGGTACAAAAACCACATCCTCAGCGCCCAATGGGTGCTGTTTTCCTTCGAAGATTAAAGCACCTTCACCCTCCAAAACGAAAACTTCGTGCTCCTGCGGATGTGTATGTAAAGGTGTATGCCCACCGGGTTGTAGTTCAAACATACGCATCGCAAAGTTCTCCGCCCCATCTTCCTTGGAAATAAGCCACCTTATTCCGACATTCTTAGCCCCTTCCATCTCGACCGGCTTTATAGCAACGTTGTTGCTTTTCTCGATTTTCATTTTACCTCCACTGATCTATAAAAAATATTTCAAGCAAGCTTTTTATCCAGGATTTCGGAAACGACTTTCGGATTTGCCTGGCCTTTTGTTTTCTGCATTACCTGGCCAAGCAGAAAACCCCTGGCCTTTTTGCTTTTCTTGCCGCCCGCTGTAACATCATTAACTGCATTTGGATTGTCCGCAAGCACCTGGTCGACTATTGTCTCTAACTCTCCTGCATCACTTTTCTGTATCAGGTTGAGCTCTTCAGCTAAAATATCCGGCTCTTTATCTGTCTTCACCATTGCCTCAAATACCGGGACCGAAGAACTGGCACTGATTTGACCGGCTTCGACCATCTCAGCCAATCGCGCAACACTGTAGGGCCTGATACACAGGTCATGGATTCCGCAGCCCTTTTCCTTTGCGATTTTCAACCCGGTTTGCGTTAGTAAGTTGCAAATTCGCTTTGGTTCGCCGCCGGTCTTAACCGCCTCTTCGAAAAAATCAGAAATCGAGCGATCAGCAGTAAGAACCCCGGCATCATAATCACTAAGCTCATATTCTTTAACATACCGTATTTGTCTTTTTAATGGCAGCTCGCACAAACGTGAACGTATATCAGCCAGCCACTCTTCAGTCAATTCCACCGGCACAAGGTCGGGCTCGGGAAAATATCTGTAATCATGGGCCTCTTCCTTTTCCCTTTGTAAGACGGTCTCTTCTCGTTCATCGTCCCAGCCGCGTGTAGTTTTATTGCCCATCTCCATAGTAGCACCGGTATCGAGAAATTCATCGAGCTGCCGTTGCTCCTCGTAGTTCACACTTCGTTCCAAAGCACGGAAACTGTTAAGGTTTTTAACCTCGACGATGGGCGTCCTGTATTCCTTGCCGTCTTTGGTGATTGCCAGGTTGATGTTGGGCTCGAATCGCATATGACCTTTCTGCATATCCGCTTCGGAGACACCGAGAAATCTTACCATTCGCTGCAGCTCGACGGCGAGAGCACGTACTTCGGCGCTGCTGTTCATATCTGGCTCGGTCACAATTTCCAGCAGCGGCGTACCGGTCCTGTTCAAATCCACCTGTGAGTAATTGCCGGCCGTGTGCAGGTTCTTGCCGGCATCTTCTTCGAGGTGCGCCCTTATTATCCCGATCTTTTTAGTTCCGCCGGACCCAAGCGGTATTTCGACAAAGCCGTCGGCGCCGAGCGGAAGATCATACTGGCTTATCTGGTAATTCTTCGGCAAATCGGGATAGTAATAACTTTTCCTGTCCCACTTGGTGAACATCGGTATCCGGCAGTCAAGTGCCAGCGCCGTCAGAACCGCGTATTCGTATGCCTTCTTATTCATCACCGGCAGAACGCCCGGCATTCCGAGACAAACGGGGCAAACTCTGCTGTTGGGCTCGGCGCCGAACTCCAAAGCGCAACCGCAAAACATCTTACTCTGCGTACAGAGCTGTACGTGAATCTCAAGGCCGACTATAACTTTGTATTGCAGTTCACTCATTTTCTAATGAAGGTTTTTTATTATGCCAGTCCGTTTCATTCTCGAACATTCTTGCGATTCGCAGCAATTTGTCTTCAGTAAAGGTCGGGGCGAGAATCTGCAGGCCGATCGGCAGATTTTTTTCGTCGAATCCACAGGGGATGCTGATACCCGGGATACCGGCCAAATTAACCGCGATAGTATAAATATCCGACAGATACATTTGCAGCGGGTCATCGACTTTCTCACCGATCTTAAAAGCGGTCGTCGGTGCAACGGGCATTATAATGCAATCGCATTTCTCAAACGCATCGGTGAAATTACCGCGTATTAAATTCCTGACCTTCAGGGCTTTTAAATAATAGGCGTCGTAATAACCGCTTGAAAGCGCATACGTGCCGAGCATGATTCGCCTTTTGACTTCTTCGCCGAATGCCTCGGCACGGGATTTCGAGTAGACCTCAACATAATCCGCCGGGTTTTCCGTCCGGTGGCCGTAATGCACGCCGTCGTACCGGGCCAGATTGCTGGACGCCTCCGCGGTAGCGATGATGTAATAGGCGGCAATCGCATAGTCTAAATGAGGCATATCTATTTCCACAATTTCGGCTCCGAGCTTCATATATAAATTTATCACCTCGCTCAGGGCTTTTTGCACCTGCTCGTCGGCACCGGCGGCAAATTCCGGCACGATTGCGATTCTTAGTTTCTCTATCGGCTCATCGAGTTTTTCCAGGTAATCACAGACGGGTGCAGTTGTCTCGTCAATACTTGTGCTGTCGGCAGGATCGTGGCCTGCGATGACGTTCATCATCAACGCCGTATCGGCAACGTTCTGGGTGATTGGCCCGATCTGGTCCAGGCTCGAACCGTATGCTACAAGTCCGTATCGTGAGACCCGGCCGTAAGTCGGTTTCAGACCCACCACTCCGCAGAAACTCGCCGGCTGACGAATCGAGCCGCCCGTATCGGAACCAATTGCGGCAAAACAAAGCCGCCCCGCCACCGCCGCGGCAGGCCCCCCGCTGCTTCCCCCGGGTACCCGGCCGGTATCCCACGGATTGACCGTCTGCTTTAAGCCCGAGTTTTCCGTACTCGAACCCATCGCAAACTCATCCATATTTGCTTTGCCAACGATGACCGCATCGGCGGCCAGCAGCTTTTCCACCACCGTAGCGTTGTATGGAGCGTGGAAGTTCTCCAGTATTTTTGAAGCGCAGGTCGTCGCCCCGAACTTAGTGCACATATTATCTTTAATTGCTACCGGCACGCCCGCCAACTGCCCCACCGGCTCGCCGGCGGCGATTCTTCTATCGACATCCGCCGCGGCTTCCAGCGCCATTTCGTCAAACGTGCTGATATAGGCGCCTATCTTCGGCTCGAATTTGCGGATACGCTCGAAAACGGCCTTTGTCGCATCGAGACTGCTGGCCTGACCAGCCGCAATCTTATCACGCAGTTCCTTTGCACTAAGGTTTTCCATTACGAAAAGTCACCTGCTATTTCTTCCGGCTTGCCAAGCGGTGTTCGAGAAGCCAGTCATAGAGTTCCTGATTATTGTATGTTTCTGTCCATGAATCATGGTTCGCTTCGGGATAAATGGTCAATTTTGCGTTTCCGCCGCGAGCGTTGATTGCTTCGACTATTTCTTTTGACTCTTCGACCGGGACAACGCTGTCTTTTGCCCCGTGGAACGCCCAGATCGGCACATCTTTGAGCATAAGGGACATAATGCGATTTCCGCCGCCGCAAATTGGCACCACGGCAGCAAATCGGTTGGGATATTCCGAAGCCAGAGCCCATGAGCCATATCCGCCCATGCTCAGACCTGTTAGATATATTCTCTCGGTGTCTACGTCGTATCGGGCCACAATATCATCGAGCAGATTGATCAATACTTCAGTTTTAGTAGTCCACCAATCACCCTCGGGACACTGCGGAGAGACAACAATGAAAGGGAAATCCTTTCGTGTCTGGACAATTTTGGGAGGGCCGTGCACCTTTACTTTTTCTATGTCGCTGCCTCGCTCGCCGGCACCGTGCAGAAATAGAATCATTGGCCAGCTTTTCTGCTCCTGGCCGTAGGTTTCCGGCAGAAACAGCAGATAATTGCAACTAAGAGTTTTGGTTACCGTTTTTTCAAACGTCTTGGAATGCTGGCCGCCCCGTTCGAGCAAATCGAATTTCATCTCACTTTTCTCCGTCTGCGTACAACCAATCAGAAATGATGCTGCAAATATAAAGCATAACAGATAAGCCGCCTTCATTGTTAATACCTCCCAATTAGTTTTCGACAGCTCTCAGGCGCCGGAGCTGTCATCGAGTATTTTCGGGACTTTGAAAAATTCGGCATCCCGCTGCGGCGCGTTGGCCAGCGTTTTTTCGGTTCCGAGCGATTCTTTCACGCAGTCCCGGCGGAAAACGTTGCTTATCGGCAAACAATGTGCCAGGGGCTCAACATCGTCGGTATCCAGCTCGTTCATTTTCTCCACATAGTCAAGTATCGCGCTGAGTTGGCCGGTAAATTCTGCAATTTCCGCTTCGGTCAGCTCCAGCCGGGCTAATTTGGCAACCTTCCTTACCTGAGATTCGTCGATTTTTTCTGCCACTGTGTGTTTCTCTGCCTAAATAAAAAGCGAGGCAGAACCCGCCCCGCTTTAAATCACATATTGAAAAACGGTTTTGTCAGCCAGTCGCCTTCTCGGCGGGTTTGTAATTACGCTTGGGCGGTTTTTCAACCAGTCCCATCCGGATTGCCTTGGTTGAGACCTTGATCCTGCAAACCTTGCCGTCAATGATGGCCCGGACCTTTTGTATATTCGGCTTGAACTTTCTTTTCGTGATGCCGGTAATTCTCTTGCCGACACCACCAAGATACTTGGCTTTACCACGCCGGGATACATTACTGCCGCTCACCGTTCGCTTACCTGTAAAAAAACATACTCTCGACATTCAATAAGCTCCTATTCTAATTAACTTAGGCTGGAATCTTATCCCAGCAGAATCACTGAATATATAATTTCGCATAAAAATTGCAAGTCTAAACCGGAAATTTAACGTAAAAAAAGCCTCGGAAATGAAATTTTCTTGATATTATGGCCAGGTCTGAGTAGAATATTGACCAGAAAGAACAGTGGAGTCATAAACCATCATAAACGCCATATACTGTCTTTAATGTTGCGATTAGGCATCGTTTTGCGGACAGTTTGTGGCTTCGGATCAATTTTTAGCTTTGGATCCACATAGGCTTATGGCCTTGAGAATCAGTTTTCAAAAGCACGAAAGGAGCAGGGATTATGTTTTCAGGTATTAGAAAATCAGTATCCGGTATATTGATTGTAACGATGTGTTGTTTGATTACCAGTTTGACAGCTATTGTATGTGATGCTGAAGATGTTTACGGAGATGTATATGTTACATCCGGACAAACATTCCAGGTTAGCGGAGGAGGTACGGATGTTTACGGTAGTGTATTTAACCAAGGTACTGTGTTTGTCGCCCCTTTCAACTGTTTCTGGGCGGAAGAGGACATCGAGAATTCCGGTTTGATTCAGGTTTTTAACGCCGATTGCACCTGCCATGAAGTCTTCAGGAATTTGGAAACCGGCCAGATAAGTGCTTGTGGGGTAGTCTCCTCAGGCGAAGGTATCCACAATCTCGGTCTGTTACAAAGTCTTGGCGGATCACTGTTGGTTGCTACAGGTGGAGAATTTTCAAACAGCGGAACGCTGAAGAACAACCCCGGCGCCAGCCTGACTATCGTGACTGCTGAGCCTGTCGTAGATAATCAAGGGATCGTTGAAGCTGCCTCTGACGGAGCGGTAGTATTCGACTGCAACCTTGCCAATGAGCCAAATGGAGTGATTCGGCTGTTTGGTGGAACTCTGGCGGCTAAAAAGATTACACAGAAACTAAATGCTATTCTTAGTGGCTTCGGAGGCATTACCGGCGATCTTGTTATCGACGCGGATGCTGAAGTTAAGCTCAGCGGCTCAACAAATATAGTCGGGCACGTCCAAATCGCAGATGGAGCGACGCTGGAGATAAACGATGGCAACTTGCTCATTACAGGCCAAACAATATGTAACGGCACAATTCATATTAAAGGCGGCCGGATTGTCCCGCAGGGCGGATTGTCGGGTGACTGTAATATCATCTCCGAACCGAGCGATTACAATATGGAAGATTTGGCTTTTCTCGCCGAAACGTGGCTCTGGCAAAATATCTGAAGCCGAAGAATGCTGTTTGTTAAGCGCTGCTCATACGCCGCATAGGATAGAACGGGCAGTATAGGACCGCCGGCTAAACAGTAAATGCTAAACACTCAACCGGTGTGGCTTTTTTTAGGTACACTACTTTTGCTTTGGCCGGAATTGTGTATTTGCCGATATATTTTATAATTGTGCTCTGGCTCGGTGTCCTGAATAGATGTAAATTTTCCAGGGCGATTTTCACTAAAGACATCGTATGAATATTTTGGGTATATCTGCATTTTATCATGATAGTGCTGCGGCACTTGTT